>JARRQQ010000143.1:4740-13168 GCA_037381725.1 Sedimentisphaerales bacterium | reverse complement strand
CGGAATGCGGGACAGCACACCCGTTATCGCCCTGCCGCTCGAGAACGACGACGGCCACCGTCGGTACAAACTGGGAACCATCGACCTGCTTGGAGCAGACCCGTAGAACGGAGAGATAGGTAGCGGGGATGGGTTTGAGTAGCGAGCTGTGGGTAGTTCGTAGTGAAGCCGTAAGGCGTTTAGTAGCATGGGCGGGACGCCCATGCTACTGTGCCGGCGGAACAGTGAAGCACATCAAGGTTGGGCAGCCTTTGCTGTGGCGGGAAGTGTGACGGTTTTGTTTGATTCGTCAGCAAGATAAAACGCACCAGCGCGAGGGACATCGACAGTGATCTTGCCGAAATCGGGCACGGTTATCGTGACACCCCGCCGGTCCTCCAGCGGCGAATGGGCGTACACAAGCCAGCGCCGTGCCCCATTGTCACCCAGCGCCAGAGCCAGACTGAAAACCGGAATGTTGGTCTTCAGTGTCCACGGTCGCGGTGAATCAAGACTGGTGTCCAGCAGGAACCAGCGATCCACGTCGCGGTATTTGGCGGGCACGTCTTCCTGATACGGATGTCGATGCTCGCGGTTGGGTACGAGTGCGCCGTGACGCCAGAATTGCCGGAGTGACTCGTCAGCATAGATGCGATCGACCGCGAAAAGCAGACGCTCGAAGAATGGCCGCCACGGCTTCAGCGGCGTTGTGCTTCCATGGAACTCACGGACAACGCGCGGCCTCAGAAGCCACAATCCGAACTGTACCCACCCTTCGTAGCGGTCCGGCGTGTACGTCTGGCCGTCCTTCATGTACTGGCACGCCTTCGACTTTTTGACCGCCTCCGGCGTACACGTCGTATCGGGCGTCCAATTTGAGGCGTTGCCATCCCAGAGGGAAATCTCCCACCAGAAATTCGGGTTGACTCTCCATGCCTCGTCGAGCTGGAAAATCCAATTCATGGACTGTACCTGGGTGGACCAGACCCAATGATCGCGGTTGTCATTCCAGTTATGCGTGTAGTAAGACGGGCTGGCGCCGTCCCAGATATACCAGTCAGGACTGGTCCACTCGTCGGTGATGAGCGAATATTCTTTCCAGCCCGGCCACCGCCCGAAATGCGACGGCCCAAACGCACCGTAGCCCACGAACCGCACGTTCTTCTTCCACGTGTCACTGACGAGCGTCTTTCGCATCGCTTTGAACATCACCGGATAGCGTTCCATCCAGCCTTTGGCCACAACCTCCCGCTTGAACTCGTCCGACCGTCCCTTGCCGTACTTGTCCAGGTAACGCTTGGATTGCTCGACCTGATGCCACCGCAAATCGGGCGCTTCATTGTTGGAAACAAACAAGACCAGCGGCGGATCGGGATACATCCGCTGGAGCGCCTTCATCGCCGGGGTGTCCACGTATTCGCGGGCTGGGTCGCGCCAAGGCTCAATCGGCCCGAAGGGGCTGAGCTTGCGAATCACTTTGCCATCAGCGCCGATCACCGCCGGACATTGCTCGGCCGGCCGCTCGCGATACTCCCGCCCGAGAAGCATCGCTTCCCACTGCGTCCCGCGAAAGGAAATGGGCAAGCTGAGTTGGCGACAGCGGTCGATTAAGGCATCGTAGTAGTCGTGGAACCGTCTGGCGTTCTTCTCGGAATTATCGGGGTCACCTTGTGGCCAGCTAAACCAAGGTAAAATGCGGTGACCCGCGCCAAGCAACTCGACCTGATAGTCCGGCGTCCAGCCCCGGCCCTGACTGCCCGTGTTCCAGTGGCTCACTAACGGTAACGGTCGCCCGGCCGGACCGTTGGGCGGTAACGTCGCTTCCCGTCGAATCTCGACCGCCACCTGCTTAGCCGCTGGACCGATCCCCGCTATAGCGATTGTCGAGGGCAACACACAACAAATGACTGCATATCCTATTTTCATAATATCGAAAGGCTAATGATTCTCGTTCAGCCAGGGGTAACGTTGATTGGGCCCGAGATCAGGAACGTTCAGCCCCCGCTCGGCTGCAAACTCGGTAAGGATTTTCATGTCATACGATAGCTCATAACAATTGCCCTGTTTGCCGGCGGCGTAGTTCTCGAAGTCTAAAAAGGAACCCACAATCGTGGGATTCTCGACGGACAGACGCGCATGGCCCAAAATGAGCCTCGTCATCCAGTCCCAAAGCTCGTCGGCATTCGGGCTGTAAAGGTCCTGGATGCTGCCATCTTGCCAGACGAACCGCGTCCCCGTCTTGGTGGCCAGCGTTCCGCGCATCCAGGCCATGTAAAACATGCCACGCTTCCAGGCCATCTCGGCAACGCGGCGGACCCGCGCCATGTCCTCTCCGCCCTGCCGAGGCACGATGACGTTGAAGCCGGCCTCGCGAATCTCGTCCATGTGCTTTTCCGTCAGGACCCAGTTGTTACTCCTGGAGAGCACCTTGTCCACCAGGACGCGGAACTTGTCCCGCCCTCCCAGGGCTTCACGGGCCTGCCGCCAATCGGCGTCGGCGCCCCAGCCGGGCGCGATCATGCACAGGCCGACCACCGCGGCGCATACAAATGGGATTCTTGATTTCATATCTATCTTCACAGGCGTTACTCCAGCATGAGACTGTTCCCATTCTACTGAAATGGTCCCCACTTGACAATCTCTGCGAGTTATTAGAGGATGGTTGTGATGGCCGACGAAAGCATTATCGCGCGAAAGGGACACAAAGCCTTTGCCAGAACAAAGGTCTTGCTTGTTTTCATCGGCCTGGGCGTCGTTGTTGCGACGACGTGCTTTATCGTACTGAGCTACCTGCCCCCGACGGAAGGACCATCGTTCAAGGCCCCGCTCAGAAGCTTCCTGATGGGACTCGGCCTGCTTGGCGTCGCAGCGCCGCCTTACGTAGTCGGCCTTTTACTCAAGAAGCGTGCCGCGGCGTCGCCCTACTTCGAGTTGTCGTTCATTAGAACGGGATTCAACATCGTTGCGTTAATGTGCTTCAGCGTGGGTCTGACGTGCATCGGACTTAGCGTGTACGCTCTGATCCTAAGGGAGCTCGGTCCCCACTAACTCGGTGACAGAGAGACCATCTCGCTCAATCAAAATCCGTGGGCAGGCTGGGATCGCGATGATGCTCGAACATTCGGGCGATCTGGAACGGCAAGACCCGCGAGACCGAGAGATCGGGAATGTGATCCTCGGCGAAGAAGTCCACCGCCGTCGTTTCATGGCTTATCTGAGGCGAGCCGCCGACGATGTCGCACAGGAAGAACAGCTTGTAAATGTGGAACGGCATAAGCGGCACGTGTGGATGTTTGCTGCGGTCGTAAACGGCCAGAAGCCTGCGGGTCTGCGTCTCGTAGCCGGACTCTTCGCGGATCTCGCGGACGACGCCTTCCGAAGGCGACTGACACGGGTCCGCCCAGCCGCCCGGCAGCGTCCAGCCGCCGTCGATCTTCTCCTTGACTAACAGAATCTTGTCGTCGCGGAAGACCACGCCACGAACGTCCACCTTGGGCGTGGCGTAACCTTCCTCTCTCGCGAAGATTTCCAGCAGAGTCTTCGTATCCACGTTCGACTGAGCCGACATCATCTCCGCCGCGATCCGGCGAATCGCCTCATACCGCTCGACATCGTAGGCGTTTTCCGAAAAGGTCAAACCGTTTTGGGCAATAGCCGCAAGCTCTTTGGCCCATGTGAGCCACACTGGGTCCATGTATCCCATCCTCAGCGCAGATGCACTAACTGAAAAGAGATACGATTGGCGATTTCAAATCGAAAATCGCAAACTGTAAATCGTAGATCAGGTTTAGGGTTTTTCTATGAGTTTCTCGCCGGCTTTGCCAACGGACGTGATATCCTTGCCGATCCCCTGGACGGTCTGGCACCCCAAAAGCGAAAATATCATCATTGCCAAAGCAAGAACCAGAAGTAGCCTTCTGACCATCTTTCAGACTCCTCGAAAAGAGCATAGAGAGCCATAACATAACGCCTTATGTATATCGGCAAACATTTTGGATTTGCTCCAGCCTCAAACACGGCGGCGATGAGCCTAGGGATTGCCGGGCTGGAATTGGATGGAATAGAGGTCCGCGTCTTTCATAATGAAATGCAGCCGGACGGGCTTGCCGGCCAGAGTACCCACATCGGTCCCACCTCTCCAGGAAGCCGGATGTTCGATGTAGTTGCCGATCAGCTCTTGCGCCTCAGCGGCCGAATAGCCGGGAATGGGTGTGCCGTTGGTGTCCTGGATTTCGAGGCGGATCGAGCCGGCGGCGGAAGTAGCGAAATTGAGCGAAAGCCGCGTGCCCGTGAAGACGAGCGGTTTGGTCGTCATGCTGCCGCCCGCATAAGGGGCGCTCACCGACGCGAAGCCGTCGAGGCGCAACGAATAGCGCCGCAGATGGGCCGTCGGCTGGGCGTAGTCGTGCTGGACGTAGACTGACATTTCTGTCGGACCAGTCTGCACGACGTTCAGGGCCGGGTAATTCGAGCGGGAGACCCAGTTCTGCAAGCCGATGCCGGGACGGATGAAGCCTTCCATGAACGTTCGGTCGTAAACGTTGCCGCCACGGGAGGTCATCAGGACGGCGTCCGAGCAATCCTTGAAATAGTTGGGATTCACGTTCAGTTGCCTGGCTTGCTCTTCGGAAAGGACCTGCCTGCCCGGCATAAAACGAGCGGCGATAGCAAGATAAATATGAGGCGCCCGGAAATAGGGATGCGTCTGGTTCGTGTAGATGTGCTCGCGCGGCGTGCCGCCGAAGCTCATTTCCACCGGCGCGGTCCAATGCACAAAATCCTTCGACGTGGTCCGGCTAACGCTGCGAAAACCTTTGTACCCCGTACCCGACCAGGTGCGGAAGTAGCACAGATAGCACTTTTCACTCTCGGACCAGAAAGAAACGTTCTGCGAATCGAAAATCCCTTCGGTGAAGACCGGCTCTTGTTGAAGCTTCTTCCAGCGGATCCCGTCGGCGGAAACGTATGCGATCAAGCCGCTCTTTTTCGTACCGCCCAGGGCCTTAAAACGCTCGTCAGCCGGGACGCCGGGCCGGGCGTCCAGAAATGGGCTGAAATTGTGATTAACAGGTGCGGCGTCGGCCAGGACCACGTTGTTCGTCGTCGAGCCTTGCACCGTAAAGAGACTGAGTTTCGGCTTGACGACGTGAATACCGTCCGACGATTCGGCGTAGCACGTGACTTCCCGGCTGCTGCCGTCCCGCCCCGCCTGAGGCAAACCCCGATAATAGAAGCGGTACTTATCCTGATCCTTGATAACGGTGACGTACCCGCAGAATGGCCCTTCCCAAGGCTTGTCGAACTTTAGCACAGGCCCTTCGTCCGTCGGCGAATGCAGCCTCAGCCGGGCCCCATCGAGATGATCGATCAAATAACGATCCACAAACACCTCCCGCCGCGAGCCAACGTCGATACACTCGGCTGCTTTCGCCGAAACCCACCCGCCCAAGATGAATAGAAAACCCACCAAACCGATTGCAGTCGACGACAAAAGAAGTCTATTCCCGTTCACGTCAAATCCTCCCAAAACAGTGCCAGGCGCGCTATCTGTCTGATCTTTGCCAATCACTCCTTCGGTGTGATTTTGAAGGCGACGTCGTTTCCTATGTTGAGGGCGTGGCCGCGGGCGGTGTTGAGCTCGGGGATCGTGTAGGTGAGCTTGCCGCCGCGACATTCAACCGATTGGCTGTCCATGTATCGCCCTCGCCACGTTCGATACAATCGCACGTCATAGGAGCCGTCGGGCAAGCCCAAGATCGTGAAGGACTCGTTCGCGACGCCGGACCGGGGATTGACAACCCAGCCAAAGACAAACTTGCCGGTCCGCATCGCCCAGGCATCGCAGTTGGACGCCGTGATTTCAACCGGCTCGAACTCTTTGCTCGCAAAGTCGATATCCGCCACGAACCACGAGAAATTGAGCATCTGGTTCGTCACGACGCTGTCGTTGAGGTAGTCCGAATACGACCACCAGAACGGCGTCGCACAAAGTCCGTTCGTCAAGCTCACCCACAGGGCGTTGTGATACATGGCCAAATAGCCGGGCATGCCCGGCTCATAGTAGGTATGGTCCCAGCCGCACTCGCCGACTATCGCGGGCTTGTGCCAGCCCTTCCAGAGGTTCTGCGTTTGCGTTGCGTAGTTGCGGTAGCTGAACTGTAGCGGGTTCTCGTCATTGGGGCCGAGCTTACCGCTTTTCGGCATCGGGTGGCCCTGAGCTTCGTAGATTTCCCTCGCGGCGATATCGAAGATTTCGTACCCGCCCGGCCACCATTGGTTGATGCCGCCGCTCTGCGTGCCCGTGGTCGGTCGGCCGTACGGATCGTGCTCATTGAAATACTTGTCCACCTTCCGGCACCACTGCTCGGCGACGGCATGGTCACCCTGAGTCCAGCCCTCGGTGCCGTTGATCTCATCGACGACGAACCAGAGGAACAGCGCCCGGCTGTACCCCCAGCGCGCGATGATATAGCGATAGAGCTTCTCCTGGTATTTCCACGCCTCGTCATTGCCGAAGAAGTCTTTGGCGATGCTGATGAGGCTGTAGGGATTGTTTCTGTAGCGTGCGTTGCCGCCGCCCCAAACGGCCATCGAGATATATGAATGGAACCACAGGTTCCAGCTAATGTGCATGTCTCGCTGCTCGCACCACTCGAAGAGCTGGTCCATCCGACCGCACCGGTTCTGATCGTAGCGGCCCAGGCCCGTGCCCATCGTCTCCAGCGGTGTCGGGAAGAAGCTGATGAAATTCGCTCCCCGATTTTTCAGGTTGTCGAGGCCCTCCTCGGTAATCCGGCCCTCGTTGAACTGCTCGTAGCTGTCGTTGTACCACAGGCCGACGCCGTAATACGACGTGCCATCGTCGTAGCGAAGATACCGCTGGTTCGGCGCGATTCTGACAAAGCCGTACTGGTCCGAATCGACGGCGGTGAACCGGCCCTCGCGGCTCTTTGCGGTCCCTTCGGAATCGGTCACCGTGACCACGTAGCGCCAGGCGCCCTGTTCGGTCGGCGAGAATCGCACCATCCAGAGCGACGCCCAACTGGAAGGATTGTAGAATCCCCAGATGGTCCACTTTTTGCCCGACGGCGAGGTGAACTCGGCGGACAGATCGACTTGCTCCGGATCGAAGGGATTCGAGTAGGTCGCGTCAAGATCGATTCGCAGCTCGAATTTCTCATAAAGGCCGACCTGAGAAGAATCCGCGCGAACCGACAGGATGGATGGCGGCTTAGCCCCCGCGGGCGTCACCATACTCAGACAAAGCATACCCATGACGGCGAACACTAATCCGCCACGTGTTTGAGATACCACTGTTTTAGATTTCATCGGCTGCAACTCCTTCGGCTTGAATCGTTCCATAGTCATATCGGGTACGGCAGAATTCTATCGAAGAAAGTCGTCTCAGTCAAAAACTAACACTGAGCGACATGGAATATCGTAGAATCTCCTGCTCGAATGTGGTATATAAGAAAGTGCCCAACTACTGAAGGATTTTGAAACTAGAGGTGTTCGATGATGAAGTCCCTTTCTCTGTGCGTTCTTTGCTTGACCTTTCTTACCGGGCCTGAATCGGCTGCGGCTGCGGACTGGCCCACCTTTATGCACGACAGGCAACGAAGCGGCGTCACGGCCGAGCGGCTGAACGTGCCGCTGAACGAGTGCTGGGTCTACAAGGCGAGGTATCGACCGCAGCCGGCGTGGCCGGGACCGGCAAAGCAGGACTACTGGCACCGTGCGTTCAACCTCCGAGCCACGGTGACGTACGACCGGGCGTTTCACGTCGTGGGCGTCGGCGATACGATTTTCTTCGGCTCCTCGGGGGATGATAAGGTCTACGCCCTCGATGCACGGACCGGTGACGAGCGCTGGACGTTCTTCACGGAAGGCCCGGTCCGGCTGGCTCCATCTATCGCAGACGGCAAAGCGTACGTCGGCTCGGATGATGGATGTGTGTATTGCCTCTCCGCTGAGGATGGCTCGCTCTTGTGGAAACGCAGAGCAAGTGACACGGAGCTTGCCCCGATGGGACGAATCATCCCCGGCAACGAGCGGATGATCTCCATGTGGCCGATACGTACAAGCCTGTTAGTCGATGAGGGAAACGTGTACTTCACCGCCGGGATGTTTCCCACTCAGGGCGTGTACCTGTTTGATCTCCGCGCCGAGGTTGGCTCCGTCCAGTGGAAGAGCCAAATGGACATCTCTCCGCAAGGTTATCTGCTCGCCTCGAACGAGCGGCTGTACGTACCGACGGGCCGGACCAATCCGTTCATCTTCGCCCGGGCGGATGGTCGCGTCCTCGGCGAGCTGCCCAGTGCCGGCGGGACGTTTGCCCTGCTCACGGAGAACGTCCTTGTCACCGGGCCGGGCCGGCGAGAAAAGGAACTGGACGCCGCCGACGTGGACACGAAGAGCAAAATCGCCATGTTCGGCGGCTTGCGCATGT
>JARRQQ010000143.1:0-4666 GCA_037381725.1 Sedimentisphaerales bacterium | reverse complement strand
ATCGGAGAACCGGCTCTCGGCCTTCGATCGGGGGCGATATCTGAAACTCTCTAAAGAGCGAATGAGCCTCGCCGAGCAGCAGAACAAGCTCAAAGACCAGCTCCGGAAACTGGACAAGAACAGCGCCGAAGTAATGCAATTGCAGAGCCAGGTGAGCACCCTCACGAAGCGGATGAACGAGTTGTCGGAGCAGATGAAATCGTGCTACCGGTGGACGGCTCCATGCCAATACCCGTATGCGATGATTATGGCTGGGAACGTCCTTTTCGTCGGAGGCGAGAACGAAATCGCGGCCATCGACGCCGGGAGCGGTAAGACCCTCTGGACGGCTTCCGTAGACGGCAAGGCCTATGGCCTGAGTGTCGTCAACGGCGGGCTCTTCGTGAGCACGGATCGAGGACGGATACACTGTTTTAGACACCGCGCAAACGACAGCGTGAAAATCGTGGAAGCCAAGACGCAAACCGATCCCTACCCGCGCGATACGATGACGAAACGATACGCGCAAGCCGCGGAGGCCATCCTCAAACAAACCGGGATCACGAAAGGATACTGCTTCGTGCTGGATTGCGGCCGGGGGCGGTTAGCGTATGAGCTGGCCCGCCGGAGCGATTTGAAGATCGTCGGGATCGAAGCCGACGCCAGCCAAGTAGCCGCGGCGCGTGAGGCCATCGACAAAACGGGACTCTACGGCAGAATCGTCATTCATCATGGAGATTCGACAACGCTGCCTTATACGGAATACGTCGCAAACCTCATCGTCTCGGATGAAACACTACGAACAGGTACGCTCCCAGCCCAAGCCGGCGACCTCCACAGGATACTCAGGCCGTACGGCGGCGTCATCGCGTTCATCTCACCGAGCAGCAAGCTCAACCGGCAAGCACTAAAGACGTGGGGACAACCATCACTGGCCGATTGGAAAGCGCAGACAGAAAGTGACATGACCCTGGCGTGGGCCGAGCGCCCGGCGCTGGATGGGGCAGGCCAGTGGACGCAAACGTACGGCGAGCCGGGCAACTCGGCGTGCAGCGGGGACAAGCTCGTCAAGGGCGACATGGCGCCGCAGTGGTTCGGCAAGCCCGGACCCAGGAACATGATCGACCGTCACCATCGCAACGTACCGCCCCTGTTCAAGGACGGGCGGCTCTTCGTGCCGGGCGATTGCGTGGTGTACGCGGTCGATGCTTACAACGGCACGGTCGAATGGAAGATCGAAGTCCCCAACTCACGCCGGCTCGGCGTGTTTCTCGATTCCAGCAACATAGCCGTGGACGAGAAATTCCTGTACCTGGCGGCTGAAGACAAATGCTTCGGCTTCGACGTCCGGACGGGCCGAAGCGACGTGACATACGCCATGCCTCAACTGATCGAATCCGAGCCTCGCTCGTGGGGCTATC
Source organism: Sedimentisphaerales bacterium (assembly GCA_037381725.1). Lineage (GTDB taxonomy): Bacteria > Planctomycetota > Phycisphaerae > Sedimentisphaerales > Anaerobacaceae > JAFGTG01. The sequence goes on along the minus strand of JARRQQ010000143.1, from coordinate 3,266 downwards.
TCGCCTATGCGGGTGACATTCTGTTCGGCAGCGGCCGTAGAAAGGACGCCTCCTATACCGAGACCAGCTACGAGGCGGACGATATCCTGTGGAACCAGAACATGCAATTAGTCACGAGCGACTATTTGTTCGCGGTCGATAAGAAAACCACGGGGCTGCTGTGGAAGTACCGGGGTGGCCTAATCATCAACACGACGATCAGCATCGGCGGCGGACGAATATACTTCGTCGAAACGTATAGCCCGAAGGCCCTGGCCGACACGCTCGGACGCATGCCCGTCAAGACGCTCTTCGCCGGAGGCGACCAGTATTTAGTTGCTCTCAATGCCAAGACCGGCGAAGTCGTCTTCAAGGAAAAACTCGATGTCACCAACTTCGAGGAGCCTGTGTATCTGAACTACGCCAAAGAGGTTCTTCTATTTAGCGGGTCACGACTGGCCGAAGGGATCGTGCACTATTACTATCGCGCCTTCGACGCGCGGTCCGGCCAAGTCCTCTGGAACGCGGACCACGGCACCGACCTGAATACCGATGGCGAGCACGGCGAATATAATCGCCATCCCACGATTATCGAGGAAACCGTCTATGCCTGGCCCTATGCATACGAGCTGAGGACGGGCAACAGAATCGCAGGCTGGGAATTCGACCGGCGGGGCCACGGCTGCGGCGGCGTCTCCGCATCCGCCCAATGCCTGTTCTGGCGAGGCAGCAATCCCTGGATGTACGACCTGGGGCCGAACGGCGGGGTGCTTCGCCTCAACAAGGTCAACCGCCCGGGCTGCTGGATCAACATCATTCCCGCCGGCGGACTGGTCCTCATTCCGGAGGCCAGCTCGGGCTGCACGTGCGGCTACGCCCTGCAAACCTCGATGGCCTTTGTCCCCAAACAAACACGAGTGGAATGATGATTTCAAGAGAGCGAATGGCCGCGGCGATGAGCCACGAAACGCCGGATCGTGTCCCGGTGATGTGCCAGCTTGCCTTGGGGCACTACTTCCTGAATTGCAGTGACACTCCGTCGCAAATCTGGTTCGTTAGCGAGACCTTTGCCAAGGCGTTGGTCGAATTGCAGCGAGCATACCAGTTCGATGGCATTCTCGTGAATCTTCCCGGCCGACCGTCTGACTGGAAAGATCATCTCGCTTCGCAAAAGAGAGTCGGCAACAATGAGCACTTAGTCTGGAGATCGGGCTTAGAAACCATCTTCCCGCCGGATGACAATCCGCAGACGTATCGCCCGGGGCAAGAGCCGCTGGAACGAGCGGACTACAAATTGTTCGACGCTAACGACCCGGCCACCTACAGGCTGAACGGCTACGTGTGGAACACGTGGCACGCGCCCGAGCTTTGGGGTATTGATTCACAAGCCGACCTTTCCGATCCGTCGGCGTATCCCGCGTGGTTTACGAGCACACTCCGGGCCGTGCAACGGCTGTCGCCGGACGTTTCGATCCACGCCGAGGTCTTTTCGCCCTTCACTCACCTTCTGGAGCTGTTCGGCTACGAGCAGGCCCTTTTCGCTCTGATCGACGAGCCGCGCAAGTGTCACGAGGCTCTCGCGGTTCTAACCCGACACGCGCTGGCCCAAGTGGAACTTTACGCCGCCTGCCGGCCCGATGCGATCCTGGTCAGCTCGGCGTTCGCCGGCGCGGGATTCATCAGCCGGACGATGTATGAAGAATTCGTCGTCCCTTACGAGGATGAGATTTACCGGGCGATACGTCAGCATGGCTTGAAGTCCTACGTGCACACGTGCGGCGCGATCGGCGACCGCCTCGGCCTGATGAGCCGAACTGCGGTCGACGGCATTGATACGTTGGACCCCCCGCCGCTCGGCACGGTGCATTTCGAGGACGCCAAGAGACAGTACGGCGAACGATTCTTCTTCAAGGGCAACCTCGACGCCGTCAACGAGATGCTCAACGCCGACGACGAAACCTTCGAAAAGGCCGTGATCGAGCGAATCCGAATCGGCAAGCCCGGCAGCGGCTACATTCTCTCCTCGGCGTGCAGCGTCGCGCCTCACGTCAAACCCGAAAGACTCAAAAAGCTGGTGTCCCTGGCGGATCGCCTCGGACGATATTAGAGGAACTGCTTCAGAAATCCTTGTGATTTCAAGGCGTTCGAGTACAATCCGACGTGATCAAGTGATCCACATAAATTCCAGGGCAAATAAGGAATTTGAGAAATGGCAAGGCAATCCACAATCATACAGCGTAATCATAATCGAGGGCGTTCAGGTTCAGGCTTTACGCCCGCCCGTTCCGACCCGCTTTGCTTGTCTCGATGTATTCACGTCGTCCTTTTCATCGGCATGGTAGGTTCAGCGATTTGCGTCGGAGGACACGGGCAAGATACGGCGCGAGCCATCCCCAGGCGGACCCTCGCCGCGGAGGGGACTGGTTTACAATGGATTGGGAATGTCGATTGGCAAGCGAAGTGGATTACCGCGAATCGAACCGATAAAGACCCGTTACCCATTTTTCGTAAATCTATTCAACTCGACAAACCAGTGAAACAGGCAACCATCCATATCTGTGGCCTGGGACACTACGAACTCAGAATCAACGGCCGGCGCGTGGGGGACCGCGAGATGGACCCGGGCTGGACGAATTACCGCAAAACGTGCCTCTATAGCTCATACGATGTCACTCAAATGCTAAGGCCGGGTGAAAACGCCATCGCCGTCATGCTCGGCAACGGTATGTACAACGTCCCCGGCGGACGCTACACGAAATTCAAAGGCACGTTCGGCCCGCCAAAGCTTATCTGTCAAATGCACGTCACTTTCACCGATGGCTCAACCCAAATCATTGTCTCGGACGAATCATGGAAATGCGCGCTGGGGCCAATCCTGTTCACGTGCATCTACGGCGGCGAGGACTACGACGCCCGGCGAGAGCAGCCCGGCTGGGACGGTCCGGGCTTCGATGACAGCAAGTGGTCGCCGGTTACAATCTGCGACGGTCCCGGTGGTAAACTCGTCGCGCAGTACGCCCCGCCCGTCAAAGTGGCCGACTATCTGCCGGGAGTATCGTTTCAACATCTTGAAAATGGTCGATATGAGGTGGATTGCGGGACGAACCTGTCCGCACGGCCCGTGATAAAGGTCAGAGGCCCGTCCGGCAGCCGGGTATTCATTACATGTGCTGAAAAACGCGGTCAGCCGTGGCTGACTGATGGAGGCCACACGTATACCTACATCCTCAAGGGCGACGGCGAGGAGATCTTCCGGCCGCGATTCACGTATTTCAGCTTCCAGTATC
>JARRQQ010000142.1:0-8433 GCA_037381725.1 Sedimentisphaerales bacterium | reverse complement strand
GGCCTCTTGGTCTTTGTCTTGAAGAATTCAGACTCCGGATTGATTAGCATCATCAGGAGTTTGCCGCCCGGCCTGAGAACACGAGCGCTCTGTTTAATCGCCTCTCCGTAATCTTCAATGAACTGAACAGAGGCTACATAAAGGACCACGTCAAAAGATTCCGGCGCGAATTCCAGGTTCTCTGCTGAGCCTACGATCGTCCTCACATGATCCGGTGCCCAATCCAAAGCCTCTTTCGAGATATCCAGGCCAGTCACATTAAAGCCGTGCTCACTCAAACCCGCTTCGATAATTGCAGGTCCGCAGCCGACGCTGAGAATATCCTGTGCGCCGGTCAATTCGCGCAGGGCATAGTCCAGTTCGGCTCCCAAGACCCGCTTCCAGAATTCTGTTTTACAGGATTGTAGGTATGCTTCCATACTACTCGACCATATCGCTCTTCTTCAGGCTTTGCCGCCAATCTCTCCATCTAGAAGAATTTCTCACGCCACCAAAGAAAATGTCCCCAAAGATTGTCAAGATCATATTGATCGTCCTCTGGAACACCGGGCCACGATTTGATTAGCTCGGGCAAGGCGCTGCACGGTTTGTCCTCGGCCAGAATCTCGTACGCACACTTGACTAGTAAAAATCGTCTAAGTGCGGCTTCATCGCCCGGATTATGGTCAGGGTGATGCTTCAGTGACGCCGATCTATACGCTCTCTTCAACGCCTCTTTGCCCTCATTTTCGGACACGCCCAGGATTCTGCACGCTGCACGCCGGACCTTCAAATCGCTAACGATTCTTTCCGCGAATTCGTAATCGCCTTGTTTCATCAAGTTTCGCCCTTGCGCGTTCCAAACAGTCATGAACGCCGAGAAATTGTCGCTTATGGTCGTGCGATACGTCTACGATCATCCGTCCGGATGAATAGGCCTCGGCAATACGCCGGTCGTCGGCTAATCGAAAAGCGATGTCGATGTCCTGGGCCTGGCAGTACTTTTCAACGTCCTCATTCCCGATGCCGTCACGATTCACCACTACGGCGAAAGGAAGATTCAGTTCACGCACCAATTCTACCGCGAGCTTCAAATCATTCAACCCGAACGGCGTCGGTTCGGTCACGAGCAAGACGAAATCCGTTTCTTTGATCGCCTCAACGACCGGACACGACGTTCCCGGCGGAACGTCGATAATCGCCAGAGACTCCGGGCGTATGCGTTTCTTGACTTCCTTTATGAGGGTCGGCGTTCGCACGTGACCGACGTTCAATCGACCGCTCACGAAGTCGATCCCGCCGGCCACGCCGCGCTCGATGGTCCCAATCTCCAGAGGTTTTGGCGTGACCGCATCTTCTGGACAGACGCGAAAACATCCACCACATGAGTGGCAAAGCTGCTCGAACGTCAGGACGTGCTCCTTGATGCAGACGATGGCGCCGTACTGGCAGATGTCCCCGCACCGGCCGCACGCCGTGCATTTTTGCGAATCGATCTGCGGGACGTCTATCGTTACCTTTCGGCTGTCGGTGATCTGTGGTTTCAGGAAGATATGACCGTTCGGTTCCTCGACGTCACAATCGAGATACTGAACATCCTGTCCCGAATCACAGGCCGCCCGGGCGAGGTTCGTGGCCACCGTGGTCTTGCCCGTCCCGCCCTTGCCGCTGGCGATAGCCACAACGAAGCCGTCCCGCATGTTACTTGCCCATGCCAAAATGAGTCTGGACGTTCGGGCCGTTGGCTACCGTCAGTGCGCCGCTCTTGAAACGCTCCACCGCTTCGGCGACGGTCCCCGTCACGTCGGTGTAGAGTCTTATACCGGCCGCATCCAATGTCCGCTGGGCGTTCGGACCGCAGTTGCCCGTGAGGACTGCTTCGGCCCCGGTATCGGCTACAGCCTTGGCGGAACTGATACCCGCGCCGCCAGCCGTGGCAATACTTGTGTTTTCAACTACGCTATGTTCCATTGTCTCGGTCTCGACGATGATAAAGCAGCTTGCTCTTCCGAAGCGCGGGTCCACTTGGCTGTCCAATGCTTCACCCGTCGAAGTCACTGCAATCTTCATAAGAAATCCTTTCGCTTAAGTCAGAGGACACGTTCCCGTTGGACACGATTCCTGGCTCGGTGAGGACACCGTCTTGTCTTGCCCAATGGCAAATCCGGACAACAGCTTTTGCAGATCCGAGCTTTGGCACTTCCTGCAAACGTGTCTGCCCTTGTGACCACTCTTTTCCAAGAATTCCATTTTGTGTCCGCAGCTTTTACACTTGTATTCAAATATCGGCATCGTGCACACACCTTAACAAGCCATCGAGCGCAAGGCTCTTCTGTAAATGGAGTTGTATTGTCACTCTCGGCGTTATTTCCTGCCTTCTGCTTCGAGCTGCTCGATGCGCTGATTGATTTGGCCCAGCGCATCCTGGAAGTGCTCCGCTTGCTTTCTCAGACCGTCAAGCTCCTGTTCGGCTGTCGTTGCCGGGGCAAAGGGTCCGGCGTACGGGGACGCAGGATCGCTCCAGGCCGGATAGCCCATCGGAGCTCGTCCCCAGCCGGGCAGGCCCGTCGCGTGATACCAGTGTCTCCAGCCGCGACCGCCGCCTCGGCCCCGGCCCCAGTATCCGCGGCCACCCGCAGCGTTCATATAACCCGGCATTGAATAGCCGGCGCAAAATCCGGCCCCTCGACCTGTCATCGGTCCCATCCCGACGGGACCTGTTCCATCTCCTCGTGGCATAGTAAGCCCCTTTCAAATAGATGAATTACCCTCTTGTCATTTGCGTGCCGCACTTCGGGCACGTTTTCGCATTACATGGCTGTCCGACAGCATGTGGCTCCTGATAGCCGCACTTCGGGCAGCGACAATTTCCTCCCGGTCCCGCGGCGAAGGGGCCTCCCATGCGGCCTCTACCCTGACCCATAGCGCGGCCCACGCCGCGGCCGCCACCACGTCCCTGACCGGCCGGCCCTGTTCCGTTTCCTCTGGGCATAGTCTCAACTCCTTTCTGTGAAATGATAGTGATTCGATTCCAATAATACTAAACTGCCGATCTCGCGGCCCAGATGTCGGGCCAAGACGTTACACTTCGGCCTCACCAAAAAGAAAATGTTCTTATCAATGTCGCTCAAGGTCTCGCAGTTGCCCTGCCCCTTGGAGATCACCAGATCCGATTCGTCAAATCGACGACGAAACGCCTCCGAACAGTTCTCCAAAACGGTGCCGGGAGCGTCGGAGCCGTTGTCGATAACCTCAACCAGGTCTGTAAGTCCGATGATCTGTGCATCTTCCATGACGGCGTCATTCAAAATAGGTCCGCCCTTGACCACGAAGGTTATCTTCTCGCAAGGCAGTCGTTCGATCAGTAACCGGTCAAAGACGATCTCGCCGGCGTTGTCGCCGAGATAGAGCATCTTTTCCGCGTGCGATACGGCGTCCTTGAACGCCTCCAGGCTCTGTCTATCGAGCGGGTCCGTTAGCGACTCGGCAATGGTTCGTTCCACCTGCCCCGGCTCGACAGCGGTATTTACTCCGAAATCAATAATATTGCCGGCGATAGCCAGCCGGACCGCAGCCTCTATGGGATCCTCGGAAGCATCGATTCGCTCCCTCAACGCAGGATACATTTGAAGTGCCAATTTATTGAAACGGTTCTTCACGTCCAGGTATGGATCGCTGATCCCGGTTGTTTCACGAATGAACCGATGTATCTTCTGAGCCATTGCCGGCGGACTCTGGCGCAGGTCCATCTTGCTTGCCATGTGGAGCGCCTCGCGGAGGACCTTCTCATGAAGGCGTATGTCGTCCGTCGTCATGCGGACCGAGTCGAGCACCTGGCGGACAAAACACGGGATACAATCGAAATAGGTCCTCATCGGCAGTGAGTCTCCTTGTAAGCGCCGCATCCGGTCAGTTCCGGTGCCATCTGCTCGTTTGCTGTGTCGAGTCTATTTGCCACATCCCTTATTATGGGCATATGCCCATAACAGTTCAACAAAAAAGTCGTCGAAAAGAAGAAATTTTTGGCCACAGAGCCTGATTGATGCGCGAGGCTCCGAGGCAAAAATTCAAAAATGGCGTGCAATTGAGCGTTTCGACCCTTAGAATTCGTGGGCTAACGACATGAGATGATAAACGGATTGGAGATTCTGATGAAGGAAGAAATGATTGCCGAGACGATTCTGGAAACGAATATAGGACCCAGACAGCCGAGCCGGGGCAAGGTCCGTGACATATACGATCTGGGCGACAAGCTGCTCATCGTCGCGACCGACCGGCTCAGTGCGTTCGACGTCGTCATGGCCAACGGCATCCCATACAAAGGCATCGTCCTGACGCGGATTTCGCGTTTCTGGTTCGATTTTCTCAGTAAGGACGTCGAGCACCATCTGATCACCGACGACGTGGCGAGCTTCCCGGAGCCGTTCTGCAACCACGCTGACCAGTTGGCCGGGCGGAGCATGTTGGTCAAGAAGGGCGAGGTTTTGCCGATCGAATGTGTCGTGAGAGGATATTTAGCCGGCTCGGGCTGGAAGGAATACAGCCAAAGTGGGACCGTCTGTGGTCAGAAACTGCCGGCGGGCCTCAAGCAATGCGAGAAGCTTCCCAAGCTGATATTCACCCCGGCTACGAAAGCCGAGAGAGGAACGCACGACGAGAATATCAGTTTCGAGCAATGTGCGGACATCATCGGCGACGACACGGCCCAGTACGTCCGCCAAAAGAGCATGGAGATTTTCACAAAAGCGGGGCAATATGCCGAGAGCAGAGGAATCATCCTGGCCGATACGAAGTTCGAGTGGGGGCGCGTTGACGGAAAGATTATTCTCATCGATGAGGTCCTGACGCCGGACTCGTCGCGTTTCTGGCCCGCGGACAAGTACGAAGCCGGCCGGGACCAGGAGAGTTTCGATAAGCAATTCGTCCGCAACTACCTGGAGAGCATCCACTTCGACAAGTCGGGCCCCGGCGTCGAGCTGCCCGACGACATCAGGGCGAAGACCAGCGACAAATACATCGAGGCCTATGAGCGTCTGACCGGTAGGACGTTCGAGGTCTAAGTCGGTGGCCCTTGAATAACAGAATCGCTAAATTCTACTGGATGCAGTTGCTGGTGCTCGCGGGCGTCCACTTCGTTATCGACTTGTTCTCGGGTATGCCTCCCGCGATCCTCCCAGCGATCCAGGATGAATTTGCGTTGACCCTGTCACAGGGCGGCCTTGTTCTCGTCGCGCTCTACCTGACGTGCAACGGCGTTCAGGTGTTGACGGGCCACGTGCGTCCGGAGAAGCGCCAGCCGTTGTTGCTTCATCTCGGCCTGCTCCTGGGCGCCGGCATCTGCCTGCTCGGCATCCTGCCCAGAGGCGCGGCCGCTCTGCCATCGATGATCGTGCTGGCCATCGTCAGCGGTTTTGGAATCGCGTTCGTTCATCCTGAAGGGCTGCGAGGTGTCCATCGGCTCAAACGCATTGCCCCGGCGGTGAGCACGGCCGTATTTATGGCGGGCGGTTTTCTCGGCTACGCCAGCGGCGGAGCGGTCTCCGCCTTTCTCGTCTCCCGCTTCGGATTTCGAGGATTGTATCCTCTTGTCATTTGCTCGCTCTTCGGTATCGTCATGGTCGTTCTACTGAGAGTGCGCCTGGCCGTCGAACCTCGCGAGAAGGAACGACGAACGAGAGACGAAGGACGAGCGACGACTCGTCCGTCGGTCCCCTTCTGGCTTATCTTCGTCATGGCGATGCCCGCGGCCGTCTCCACGACCATCATTTCCTCGCTACTGCCCACTGTGCTAAATGAGCTCGGCTTTGAGCTAACCTTCGGAGGCTATTCCATCACGATGTTCGGTTTGGGCGGGGCGGTTGGCTCGTTCGCCTGGGCCTGGATTGCGCACAAGAAGGGCGAGTTGAAGTGCACCGTCGCCGCTCTTTTCCTGACCTTTCCTTTCCTGCTCGCCTACCTGCTATTGATAGAAAACAAGCCGGCTATATGGATCCTTTTGGGCGCGGGCTTTTGCACGGTATCCGCCTACACGCTGATGATAACGCTATCGAGACACGCCACGGGCCCGACGCTCGGCCGGCGAATGGGCGTGATGGTCGGCGGCACCTGGGCGCTGGCATATGTGTTCTTCATGGCCTTGCTGCTGGCCGCCGAACGGCTCCATTTCAGCACGACCGTTCTCATGAACCTAACGCCCTGGGGCTACCTCTGCTCCGGCCTACTCGGGGTCTTCGTCATGCTGAAGATGCGAGCGCTGTCGCCACGAAGCGAGGCTGTCGTGACGGATAACGGATGACAGACGACCGAAGACGGAAAACGACCTTCTGCCCTCCGTCGTCCGTTTTCCCAACCCTGACAACATTCGGGGAGCCCTATTCCATTTCTTCGCAAGATTCTCTTTACACACAGCGTGCTCCGGACGGTTATTATTACATGAGAACTGAACATGTTCAGGCTTTGTGAAATATTGGAGCGTCGAAAATGAAACATTCTGAGCGTTTGGAGCTCTTTGAGAAGCTTAGAGCCAAATATTCCGGGTTTCTGCTCTCGGTCCTCTGGAAGCTGACGGGCGACAAGGAGCTGTTCACGGAGGCGATGCAATACACGCTGTTAGGGATTTGGCAGCACGTCGAAAAGCTCACTAGCAAGAAAGCGGGCGCTTACATCTACCGAATTGCACTGACCGCTAATTCACGGGCCTGGCGTAACCGGATCGGCCGGAACGGAGAATTCCACCGAAACCGAGTTAGCGTTGAACCGGAGCCGGGTGAAAAGTTCGACCGGTTCGAGCTGACGGCCCAAGTGCGAAAGGCGATAAGTCGGCTGCCCGAAAAACAGGGAAAGGCCATCGTGATGCGATACCTGGAGCAGCATGACTACCCGGCGATTGCCCAGAGGCTGCATTGCTCGCAAGCCGGTGCCAGATCGCACGTCTCCAAGGCACTGGCGGCATTGAAAGACACATTGGCGGCTTTCGCTTGAATAGGAGTTACAACATGAATGACCATATCGAAGAAATCCTGCAAAGCATGGGCGCTGAAGCCGTGCCGGACGACGTACACAAAATCGCTCAGGAAACCTCCAATAGTTTCAGTCGTTCGTTGAAGACATCAAAACAGCCGAAACACCTTGCTTTATTGGAGCATCTTATGAAAAGTAGAATATCGAAACTGGCGGCGGCTGCGGTGATTGTGATCGGGATGTTGATCGCGGTCATGCAGATCGGAGGCTCAAGACCGGCGTTTGCCGAAGTCGTCCAGCCGTTGCTTACCGCAAAGACTGCCGCCTTCAAGATGACGATGGGAGTTGAAGGGGCGCCGACTCAAACCTTCGATTGCCTGTATGCCGAACCCATCCGCATGCGTCAGACGAATGAAGAACAAGGCGCCATTGTTATCAGTGACCTTCAACAGGGCAGGATCGTGACTCTTATGCCGGCGCAGAAAAGAGCTATGGTTGTGGAACTCGAAAATATGCCGGACGATCAAGACCAGAGTCAGTTCAACATGTTCGGCGAAATCAGAAAACGTATCCATGAGGCCCAGAACACGGGAGGCGATACGGCCGAGTTTTTGGGTACCACGCAAATCAATGGGCGAGACGTCATCGGTTACTACGTTCAACGACCGGGCGCCGAGATGACCGTCTGGGCGGACCCAAAGACGAAGCTGCCTGTGGAAATGGAATATGCCGCCGGACCTGTCACGTATACGATGACCGATATTGTCTTCGGCGTAGAGATCGACGAGGCGCTTTTTAGTCTGGAGATACCGGAGGGATATACCAGCCAAACGATGCAAGTTGATGTCTCTGAGCCGACCGAAGAAGATCTGATCGAGATGTTCCGTATATGGGCCGAGCACATGGATGGCCGTTTTCCTTCGGCATTGCAAATGAACGTTGTCAGGGAATTCATAAAGGCCCAGCAGGAGAAAATGAAGGATGCAGGCCGGGAACCATCTGAGGAAGATATGCTGGAACTTCAGAAAACCATTCAGAAGATGAGTCGCGGCGGGATGTTCGTCCAGAACCTGCCGGCCGACAGCGATTGGCACTATGCCGGCAAGGACATAAAGATCGGCGATGCCGAGAAACCTATCTTCTGGTATCGCTCTGAAGGTTTCGACACGTATCGCGTCATCTTCGGAGACTTATCAGTCGGAAACGCTACCGCTGAAGAATTGGCGACCCTTGAGCAGCCGTAAGGGCAGTAACGCAACAATAAATTCACAAAAGGCCGGGTATGTTTGGCTCGGCCTTTTCTATGCGCTGCCGAGCGAAAATAAGATTCTGTGCCCGTAAGGGGTATAGAGGAAAATTTCCACTTTCTTTATACTAAAGTGGTCGGCTGAGTTGTTATGTAGGCGACGATTGATCGTTCTCCGTAAGGAGTCCCAAGGACTGAATTCAGGAAACTTGCTTTTCGATGCTCGAAGATCAGCGGCTTATCTGGAA
>JARRQQ010000141.1:0-8450 GCA_037381725.1 Sedimentisphaerales bacterium | reverse complement strand
CCCCCAATTCTCCATTAGAGTCGGGATTTTTGCGCAGGTGGATACACCGCGAAGGGCCAGGTTCTGGCAGGACCTGGGAGCGGATAATATCACCCTCGAGAGCTTTTCCATCAATCGGAGCTTCAAGCAGCTTGAAGCCATTCGCGAAGCCGTCGAGTGCGATCTGACCCTGATCGCCAACCATCCTTGCCTGCCGAACTGTCCGATGCAGTATTATCATCAGAATGGTTTCGCACACAGCTCGAATCGAACGGGCGGCCTCTTCATCGACTACTGCTTTCTCAGGTGCACGTACGAGAGGCTGCGCGATCCTTCCTGTCTGATCAAGTCAGGCTGGATTCGGCCGGAGGATGTGGCTTTCTATGAAGCCATGGGTTATCATCACTTTAAGATACTTGAACGAGACATCCCCTCATCGGAATTGTTGAAGCGCATCCGTTCCTACGCCGTCCGTCGCTCACCGCCCGACCTGACTGAATTGATCCTGCCCTATGGATTCAAGGAGCCGCAGAGAAAGCAGAGACTGTGGTTCCTCAAGAACTTCTTCAAACCAATGAAGGTTAATCCGCTGAAGCTCAAGCTTCTGTACGACTTTGTGAGAAAACAGGGAATGTTATTTCCCTGCGAAGAACGGCTCTTTCACGTCGACTCATCAAGAATCCCGGACGATTTCATCCGAGGTTTTGAAAGCCGCAACTGTTCAGAATTGAATTGTGCTCAGTGCGGCTACTGTGAGACAATGGCCTCGCGGGCCGTGTGGGTGGATGAAAATCGCCGGCTGGAGCTTCTGCGAAGCTTTGAGCAGATTCATAAGATGCTTGTTTCGGGTTCCCTGTGGCATGCTTGACGCACGAGCGACTCAACCTGAATTTTTGGATTCACCGGATTGCGACCCGCAATTAGCGTACAACTCGTACCGATTCATGGCATGGATCAATCGCTTCGCCGGAGGGACCAGAACCGTGAAGAATTTCCTGGCGAACGAGATTCTTCACAACGGCAGCCGGTCCATGAGAATCCTGGACGTAGGCTCCGGTGCGTGCGACATCCCCGTGGCCGTCGTGAAATGGGCTTTGAAAAGGTCCCAGAGAGTCGAATTCACCTGCCTTGAAACAAACGAGACCGCACTGAAGATAGCAACCCGGAATATCAGGAAAAGCGGTTTGGATTCGATAGAACTGAGGCACGGGAGCATCTTTGAATTCAACAGCGGGCAACATTTCGACTACGCCATCGGTTCGATGTTCTTCCATCATTTCCCGGACGAGCAAATCCTCGCCCTTATCAGGAGGCTGCGCTCGTATACGCTCAAAGGCATTCTGATCAACGACTTGCGGCGAAATCTGTTGAGCTATGCGAGCTGCTCGGTTCTGGTCTGTCCTTTGCCGAAGGGCCTGAGACACGATGCCTTGCTTTCTATACGCAGAGGTTTCAAGGCCGACGAGCTGTCTCGATTGCTCAGCGGGATAGAGGATGCTCGCGTAGATATAAATATCGACAGCTTCTCCCGGCTGGCCGCATTTGTCAGGTTCGAGCAAAGAGGTTGAGTGATGAATGCCGCCATCAAATCCCTGGCTACGGCCACCGGCCCAAAGAAGATCACCCAGGAACGAATCTATCAGTTCCTTAGCACGAGGCTCGAGCTCAAAGGTGAAGAAGAGCGCCTATACGAGAAGATACTGCTCGGCGGCCCCATCAAGACGCGCCATTTCGGCCTGGACACCGACGAGCACATACTCCTCCAGGAACAGGACCAGCTCATCGAGCGGTTCCTCAAATACAGCAGGTTGATAGCCACCCAGGCGGTCCGGAAAGCGTTGACCCGAGCGCGCCTCGGCGCCGGCGACGTCGGCTGTCTGGTGATCAATACGTGCACGGGCTATCTCTGTCCGGGCCTGTCTTCCTATTTAGTGGAAGATTTGTGCCTCGATAGCTCCGTCAAGGTGGTGGACATCGCCGGGATGGGTTGCGGAGCGGCCATTCCCAACCTCGAATGTGCCGCACGAATGACACCGGCGGACGGCCGCGTCGCTCTGAGCGTCGCCGTCGAGATATGCTCGGCCACGATCGTCATGGGGCCCGAACCCGATTTGGCGGTGAGTAACTCCATCTTCGCCGACGGCGCCTCGGCGGCGGTTGTCGCCCGCACGCGAGGCAACGACCCTGGTCGAATCGCCACATTGCTGGACTTCGAATCACTGGTCCTTCCCAAAGAAAGGGAGCACCTGCGGTACCGCAGCGTCCATGGAAAGTTGCGAAACACACTGAGCAGGCGAGTACCTGTGATCGCCGCCAGAAGCTGCAAAGAAGTGGTCTCGCGCTTGTTGGATCGTCACAAACTCGACAAGCGGCAAATCGCATTTTGGGCCGTCCATCCGGGCGGAAGCCGGGTCCTGGAAAGAATACTGAAGGAGCTTGAGCTACCCGCCGGAACGCTGGATCATTCCTATCGAATCCTTCGCGACTACGGCAACATGTCCTCTCCCTCCGTGATGTTCGTGCTCGAAAGGATCTGGCAAAGGAACAAACCCAAGAGAGGCCAGAAATGCCTGCTTCTATCTTTCGGTGCCGGCTTCACCGCTTTCGCCGCCCTTGCAGAGTTTTAGCTGCCAAGCTTTGTCATTTCGTCGTATAATAGTCTAATCGCAATAGCAGAATCGAAAGTCGTAAATCAAAAGAGCGGGTCGGGCGGTCGCCGGTTCTCTTTGGGAGCCGGAGGAAAGTCCGAGCAGGACAGGGCACGGTGGTGGCTAACGGCCACCCGGGGCGACCCGCGGGAAAGTGCCACAGAAAACACACAGCCGATGTTCCCGAGGGAACAGGCAATGGTGAAAAGGTGCGGTAAGAGCGCACCGCGGCGCCGGTGACGACGCCGGCACGGCAAACCCCACCGCCTGCAAGACCAAGCAGTTGGCTACTCGGCCCGAGTATCGGCGGCTGTGCGCCGCCGAAGCCGACGGGTAGGTCGCTTGCTAAAAGGCAGAGCTAACCGGCAACGGTTAGCCCAGATAAATGGCCGCTTCTTACTATCGGTAGGATACAGAACTCGGCTTACAGACCCGCTCTTCTGATTTACGATTTATGATTTTCGATTGGTTACTTGCTGCCGAGGCCGATCTTTTGCGTTCTGAAGGCGCCGAAGCGCAGCGCGACGGCAGCCGCGTTGTTCCGCACAACCATCCAGACCTTGCCCGGGCCGAAATTGGTCTGATCGAAAACAACGCCCTCGGTGCTGCTGAGCCTCATCGCCAACACGGCCGAGGACTCCAGCTTCACCAGAATCAAATCGAGCGTCTGGCTGACCAGCATCCCGCATACGCTGAGCGTTTTGTTGTCCTCATTGGACGAATCCGTGCCGGCACTAAACGCATCGACGTCGTTTCGCAGATTTTGTGAGATAACCTTGAAAATCGCGATCCGCTTGGCGTTCTCGGAATGGTACGAAGCTTCGAGCACGTCTTTTCCCAGTACCGTCTGACAATCGAACCTCATGCCCTTGCCGGGCAGGATCGCAAAACGCGAGGCTTGCTCGTCCTCGATGAAGAAGTACTTGCGAATGACGTTCAGCTTGAACTCGTCGAAGACCACCATGTTGAACCAAGTCCGCCGGCCGTCCTCGCTCTGGCCCACCGTGGCGACGCGGTCGCCAGCCTCGACGAGGGTCTCGACGCCACCGAGCAGCGGGCCGCGGTCGCTCTGGAATCGCTGAATTTTGGGCAGCGCGTCGATAGTGAGGCTCGTGTTCAGAGTGATCTGATCGTAAGGCTCGGAAAGCTCCTTCTGGCTGAAACGCGGCTCGTGTCGCCCCGCTCCCAGCGCAGGTACCCACGAGCACCCCCCTGCCAAAGCCGCCAGGAGAAACGAAAGAAGCGCGCACAGAGACAACGCCACAAGCCGAGAGAAGCCTCGATTCACAATTTTCGATCCTTGGACTGCGCATGCGACAAGTTGATGACTCAGCGGGCCTGGCTCGCGGATCACCGTCCGAACGTACACTGGGATAGACCGCAACTGGCAAATCATAGCTCTCTTTGCGTCTTCGCTGCAATCGAGAATCGCAAATCGGAAATCCGGAGCCTCAGACTTCCTTCGAGTCGATCCACTTCATCATTTTGCGCAGCTCTCTGCCGACCTTTTCCAGTTGGCTGTCGTGGTCTTTCTCGTAGAGCTCGTTGAACTTCTTAAGCCCCGACTGGTACTCGGCCACCCACTCCTTGGCAAAATTCGCCGACGTGATCTCCGAGAGGATCTTCTTCATCTCGGCCTTGGTCTGCTCGGGAATGATTCGCGGCCCGCGGGTCAGGTCGCCGTACTCGGCGGTATTGGAGATGCTGTACCGCATGTAGCTCAGGCCGCCCTGGTACATCAGGTCGACGATCAGCTTAACCTCATGCATGCACTCGAAGTAGGCGATTTCCGGCTGGTATCCAGCCTCGACCAACGTCTCGAAGCCGGCCTTGATGAGCGCGGTCAGGCCGCCGCACAGGACGCATTGCTCGCCAAACAGGTCCGTTTCCGTCTCCTCCCTGTATGTCGTCTCGATGATCCCGGCCCGGCCGCCGCCGATACCATTGCCCCAGGCCAGCGCGATTTGTTTGGCGTCGCCCGTTGCATCCTGTTCGACCGCCACCAAACACGGCACGCCACCACCCTTTTCGTACTCGCTGCGCACCAGGTGCCCCGGCCCCTTGGGCGCAATCATCACGACGTTGACGTCCTTCGGGGGCTGGATGTATTTGAAGTGAATATTGAAGCCGTGACAGAAACCGAGCGTCTGGCCCGCCTTCAGATTGGGCGCGATCTGGCTCGCGTAGACCTTGGCCTGAACCTCGTCCGGGATGGTCACAACGATCAGGATCGCCCCATCGATTGCCCTTCCGATGTCCGTCGGTTTGAATCCGTGCTCGACAGCGAGTTTGTAATTGTCCGTACCCTCAAGCTCCGCGACGGCCACTTCAATCCCGCTATCCCGCAGATTCAGACTATGCGCATGGCCCTGACTGCCGTACCCGACCACGGCCACCTTCTTACCTTCCAACGCCCCAATCGGAGCATCCTGTTCATAATAGATCGTCACTGCCATAAGCGTCGTTCTCCTTTTTTGCACACAATACAGATGACGTGCGCCATCTGCGGGATGGGCAGGTTCTCCCGCCCACGCGGCTCGTTTTACATTTCCATGTTCAGGACAGGCAAAAAAATTGCCTATCCTACCGTTGGTTTGCCTCGCGTGATATTAACCGATGGCTGGAGGCTGAACAAGCAATTTTACTGCCAGAGCCCCGGAACTTGCTCCGGGAGAAGAATGCGATGAAAAACATCTCATCGTTCAAGATCAATCCGAACAATTGAGCCTTTGGTGGCGTAGTTTTGAAATGTTAGTTAATACTAACTAACATAGGAAATAGGACAGAAAGGACAGACTGATGCAGCACGAAAAGATGAAAATTGCTTTTTTTGACGCCAAGCCCTATGACCGCGCGTCGTTCGACCACACCAACGGGGCCCTTGGTTTTGATATTACCTATTTCGACACTCGCCTGAGCGCACATACCGTGGAACTAACTCAGGGTTTTGACGCGGTGTGCGGGTTTGTCAATGACTCGATTGACAAGGCGGTTATTGACTATCTGGTGCAAAACGGCATTCGAATAATTGCACTGCGCTGCGCAGGATACAACAACGTGGACTTTGAGGCGGCCTTTGAACGCGTGCACGTCGTTCGGGTACCCGCGTATTCGCCTCACGCAGTGGCCGAGCATGCGGCGGCCTTGATATTATCACTGAATCGTAAGACCCACAAAGCTTATTACCGCACTCGTGACGGCAACTTTAACATTAACGGCCTCCTTGGATTCGATATGCACGGCAAAACGGCCGGAGTGATCGGCACGGGTAGAATCGGTCGGTGCCTGATGAGCATTCTTCAAGGATTCGGCATGTCGATCCTGGCCTATGACGTTCATCCCGATCACGAATACGCCGAAGCCAACGGAATCACTTATGTGGACTTGCCGGAACTCTACAGCCGGGCGGACGTCATATCTCTGCATTGTCCTTTGACTCCGGAGACCCTCCACATGATCAATGCCGAGACCATCGCCGGCCTTAAGAATGGTGTGACTCTGATTAACACCGGGCGCGGCAAGTTGATCGATACCAAGGCTCTGATCAATGGGTTGAAGTCGGGCAAGATCGGGGCTGCGGGCCTGGACGTATACGAGGAAGAGAGCGAGTACTTTTTCGAGGATCGGTCGGCGGAGATGATTGCAGATGATGTTCTCGCCCGGCTGCTTACCTTTCCGAATGTGCTGGTGACCTCACATCAGGGATTCTTCACCGCTGAGGCCCTGCAAAATATCGCTCGGACCACCCTGAATAACCTCAGGGAATACTTCGAGAATGGGTCGCTGACGAATGAAATCTGCTATCGATGCCAGGAGTCGTGCCCGAAAGACAAGGCACAGGGTGAGCCTTGTTTTCAGAGTATCCGAGAAACAAGAAAACGAGAAGGTGCATCTGTGAAAGACGGAGAGTCCTGATGGCAACACTTACCGCGCGAAGAGAACAAATTATCAGGGTTGCAATCAAGTTGCTTTCCGAAGGAGGCATGACCGCCCTTACGACCAAGAATCTGGCAAAAGCCGTAGGTGTGACGGAACCTGCGTTGTATCGGCACTTCAACAGCAAACTGGATATCCTTGTAGCTATCCTGGACCACTTTGAAAGACACATGCAGGTTCTGTTCGACAGAAGCTTAAGCCCGGACGAGGCTGTACTCGATCAGATTCAAACGGTTTACAGTCGCGTCTTCCAAAGCTTCTCGGCGCAACCTGCTCTGGCTTCTGTGGTTTTCTCGGAAGAACTCTTTCGTCACGACAAGCGTCTGGCCGAGCGGGTGGCGCGCATCATGGATGTGGTGGAGGGGCACATTTTGAATCTGCTTCGTTCGAAAAAAGGTCGCGCCGAATGCCGCGCCGACGTGCCGGCCAAGGATTTGGCACGCGTGGTTATGGGATCGCTTCGCTTCATCGTAACCCGTTGGCGTTTGAAGGCTTATGAGTTCGATTTAGAAAAAGAAGGGGCGGCCTTTTGGCAGTCGCTAAGGCGAATGATGGCCGCCCCGGCGAAATGAGACAGCTCAATCAGGAAAGGAGAACATCATGAAGGCCAAGAGACTACCATCGCTGCTGTTGAGTACGAGTTTGTTGCTGATCGCTGCTGTGCGCGCAGGCGCCCATTGTGACACTATGAATGGGCCGGTCATTAAGGACGCTCAAGCGGCTCTGGCAGCCGGAAAGGTCACGGGCGTCCTCAAATGGGTTCGGCCGCAGGATGAGCGGGAGATCAAGGGTCTATTCGAGCAGGTGCTGGCAGTCCGCAAGCAGGGTGAGCCGGCCAGGACTTTGGCTGAAAGGTACTTCTTCGAGTCTCTGGTCCGCATCCATCGGGCCGGCGAAGGTGCCCCTTACACGGGACTCAAACCGGCCGGGCACGTCGAGCCGGTGATCGCCGCATCCGACAAGGCTCTGGATCAGGGAAATGTGGATGAGTTGATCGAAAGAATCACCAAGCACATAGCCGAGGGGATTCGCCAGCGTTTTCAAACGGCCCTTAAGACTAAACAGCATTTCGGCGATAGCATCGAAGCGGGACGAGTCTATGTGCGCGCTTATGTTGACTTTATGCACTACATGGAAGGTCTGCATGTAGCCGCAGAAGGCCCCACTGACGCTCATAGCGAATCGTCGCCGCAAGCTTCGTCTAGTCCCCAGAAGGAGCAAACAGATGAACATTGACATAACATCAAGCACAACCGTTAAGGATATAGTGGTCCGGCATCCTCAAGCCCGGCACGTATTGGAGACCTTAGGGATTGACTACTGCTGCGGCGGCAAAGCCACCCTGGCCCAGGCCGCTAAGCAGGCCGGACTGTCAACAGATCAGATCCTGGCGGATCTGGAACAAGTATTGACGACAAACCCGCCGGACGCTGCATTGGCCCGGGACTGGTCATCCGTCTCCCCGACCGACTTGGCCGATCACGTCGAGCAGACGCATCACGTTTTTATGAAGGAACAATTGCCGCGCCTGGCGGGTCTGCTAGCCAAAACCATCCAGGCTCACCACGAGCATCATGGACAAATGCTGGAGCAGCTCAGACGTCACTACACCTCACTGAAGACGGACATCGAGATGCACTTGGCCAAGGAAGAGCAGATACTGTTTCCGCTAATCCGGAAGATGGAAGCGTGTGAACAAGACCGAGGACCGGCCCCGGAGATGCATTGTGGCTCGATTGCCAATCCGATTCGTCAGATGGAACATGAGCACAATGTCGCAGGAGACTTGCTGGCTCAGATGCGTCACGTTACAAAGGGCTATACTCTGCCGAGTGATGCGTGTCCGACCTTCACGGCTCTCTATGAAGGTCTCGACGCTCTGGAAAA
>JARRQQ010000140.1:0-16214 GCA_037381725.1 Sedimentisphaerales bacterium | reverse complement strand
CTTATATTGCTTGTCCTGATAATCGTTGTCGTCGTCGTGGCGTTCTTGTTGTGGAACAAGAAGAAAGAGGAAGCGTCGACCGGCAAGCTCGTTCTCTATGGAAACGTGGATATTCGGCAGGTGAACCTTGCTTTTAACGTGGCTGAGCGTGTCAGTCAGATGCTCGTCGAGGAAGGGGACCGGGTCGAAAAAGGTCAGCTTCTGGCCAGCCTTGACTCGACTAGGTTAGCCGCGGCGGTTTCGGGCAGGACCGCTCAGGTCGAAGCACAGACCCAGGTTGTTGCACGCCTGGAAGCGGGGTCACGCCCGCAAGAGATTGAAAGAGCGCGAGCTGAATGCGAGGCGGCAAAGGTGCACGCCGAAAACGCCGCGGCGACGAACAAACGTCTGCAGACGCTCAAGGAGCTGGACGCCGAGTCCGTCCAGAAGGCGGATGACGCCAATGCCGCGGCGATGATGGCAGCTTCCCAATCGAAGGCGGCCAAAGAGACGCTGGACCTGGCTGTCAAGGGGCCGCGGGCGGAAGACATTGCCGCGGCGAAGGCGACTCTCGAGTCTTACAAGGCGGAGTTGGAAATCGCCAAACGTAACCTTGCCTACGCAAAGCTGTACGCGCCTTCCGCCGCCGTCGTTCAAAACCGCATACTCGAGCCGGGCGATATGGCTTCTCGCGAAGCGCCGGCTTATCTCCTTGCCTTGACGGACCCGATCTGGGTTCGGGCCTACGTCGGTGAGTCCGATCTTGGGAAGATTCACGAAGGAATGCCCGCCAAAGTGAGTACCGATAGCTTCCCGGGCAAGACGTACGAGGGATGGATCGGCTACATCTCACCGACGTCGGAGTTCACACCAAAGTCGGTGGAAACGCCGGACATCCGTACGAGCCTCGTCTACCAGATACGGGTCTACGTGAAGAATCCTGAAAACCAGCTTCGGTTAGGGATGCCCGCGACGGTCGTGATCGATTTGCCCGAAAACCCGCTGGAGAAGTAGAAGACACCCTCACCGGCACTTCACACGGTCCCTTGCATGACACGTGATCCCTTACAAGCAGAGCACAGTTCGGCGGGTGACGTCGTCATGGAATTGTCACACGTCAACAAGACGTTTGTGGACAAGAAATCCAAATCTCGAACGAGCGCTCTGAAGGAGGTCAGTTTTGTCGCGCGAAAGGGCAAAATCACGGGTCTGGTCGGCCCCGATGCAGCAGGCAAGACCACGCTCATGCGCATGGTCGCGGGACTGATGGTTCCCGATTCCGGCACAATTACCGTGCTCGAGAAGGACGCCGGCCAGCAATCCCTGGAAGTCCAATCTGAAGTGGGCTACATGCCCCAGCGTTTTGGGTTGTACGAAGATCTCTCTACTCAGGAAAACCTGGACTTGTATGCGGACTTGCAGGGCGTGCCCAGGCGCAACCGTTCCGAACGCTACGAAGAACTCATGCACATGACCAACCTAGGTCCGTTTGTCGGCCGGCTGGCCGGACGCCTGTCGGGAGGAATGAAGCAGAAGCTGGGCCTGGCTTGCGCGCTCGTACGATTTCCCCGGTTGCTCATTCTGGATGAGCCGACGGTTGGCGTTGATCCGCTTTCTCGCAGGGAACTCTGGAGTATCATCTACCGCCTGGTCAGAAAAAGCGAGATGTCTGTAGTTCTGAGTACCGCTTACCTGGATGAAACCGAGAGATGTGACCACGTGATTTTGATTCACGAGGGAACTGTTCTGAGCCAAGGCTCGCCAGACGATTTCAAAGCCAGAACCAAGGGACGCGCTTTTGTTGTCAATGCTTCCGGATTGAACAAAAGGTCTCTCCAAGAGCGACTCGCCCGACAAGAAGACATTCTTGATGCGACCATTCAGGGCGGCAACGTCCGGCTGGTGACCAAGACCGGCTCACCTCCACAATTGCAGGGCCTCCCCCCTAATCTGTCCGGACTGGCAGTCGAGCCGGTACCGGCCCGCTTCGAGGACAGCTTTGTTTCAATTCTGCGCGAGCAGGAATCCATATCTGAAAGCACGGGAAACTCCGGCTTTGATATGCATCAATCACGGCGGCCATCGCAATCGAGCAAGATGGTCATCGAGGTAAAAGACCTGACGCGCCGCTTCGGCAACTTCTACGCGGTCAATGGAATTACCTTTGACGTCGGTCAAGGTGAAGTCTTTGGGCTTCTTGGCGCCAACGGCGCGGGCAAGTCTACGACCTTTCGGATGCTCTGCGGCCTCCTGCCGATAAGCTCCGGAACCGTGCGGGTTGCGGGTGTGGATCTACGTCAGGCCCCTGCAAAGGCCCGGCTGCGAATAGGCTATATGTCTCAGAAGTTCTCACTCTACGGCGATCTCAGCGTTCGGCAGAACCTGAAATTCTTCAGCAGTGCTTACGGTCTTACCGGAAAGCATCGCAGAAAGCGGATCGAATGGGCGCTGGACAAATTCGGGCTGAGCACGTACGCCGAGGTCAACAGTATCGGTTTGCCGTTGGGATACAAACAGAGGCTCGCGATGGCATGCTCGCTGATGCACAGTCCCGAGATACTCTTTCTCGATGAGCCGACTTCGGGAGTGGACCCGTTAGCTCGCCGAGAATTCTGGAGCCAGATCAACGCACTTGCCGAACAAGGCGTGACGGTGATGGTCACGACCCACTTCATGGAAGAGGCCGAATATTGCGACCGCCTGGCGATCATGGCGGCTGGCAAGATTCTGACGCTCGGCACGCCGGCTGAAATCCGAAAGATAGGTCGCTCCGACCAGATTCCCGAGCCGACGATTGAGGATGCCTTTATTCGTCTCATCGAACAAGACGGGGCAGACAGGAAGACAACGTGAAGCACAAAGTGGACAAGACACGACGGGGCGGAGGGGCGATGCGTTTGCGCGGCCTGGTACGAAAGGAGTTCTTTCAGGTCATCCGCGACCCCAGCAGTATCGCTATCGCTTTGGTCATGCCCGTCGTTTTGCTGATCTTGTTCGGCTATGGAGTTTCGCTCGATGCCAAACACATCCCCATCGCCATTGTTCTCGAAGATCGGGGTCCCGACGCGAGGAGTTTCGTCGCCGAGTTTCAGGGAACAGATTATTTCGATCCGCTCGTTGTCTCAGACAGGCCCGCCGCCGAGGAGTTGATGACGCTTCGCAAAGTCAAAGCGATTGTCACCATAAGGCAAGACTTTAGTCGAAATCTGAACACCTATCCCGACGCAAGCATTCAAGTGATCGTTGACGGAACGGACGCCAATTACGGGCGCCTCGTCCAAGGCTATGTTGCAGGCGCCTGGGGCAAGTGGCTCGAGCACGTGGCCCAGGTCCGCGGCAGACGCATCGCAAGCCCGGTGCAGGTTCAACAAAGGATCTGGTTTAACAGAGAGGTCAGAAGCAGGAACTTTCTCGTTCCGGGTCTGATCGCGGTTATCATGACGTTGATCGGAGCACTGCTGACAGCCATGGTCATGACGCGTGAATGGGAACGCGGGACCATGGAAGCGTTGCTGGTGACGCCCATAAGAATGCGAGAGATCATCTTGAGCAAGCTCATCACCTATTTTATCCTCGGAATCAGTGGGATGATCGTATCTGTCGTGATGGGTATCTGGCTGTTTAACGTTCCTTTGCGCGGCTCCTTTATCGTTCTGTTTGCTACTTCCTCCCTGTTCCTGCTGGTGGCCCTGGGCATGGGCCTGCTGATATCAAGCGTAACAAGAAACCAGTTTGTGGCTGGTCAGATAGCGATCATAACAACGTTTCTGCCGGCATTCTTACTATCCGGCTTCATTTTTGACATCGCGAGCATGCCGATAGTGGTACAGCAAATCACGCGTATCATCGCCGCCCGTTACTTTGTTGCCATTTTGCAAACCGTTTTCCTGGCGGGCAACGTCGGTTCAGTTATCGTACCTAACTCGTTGGCGCTGCTGATTATGGGCCTGGTCTTTTTCACATTGATTCGCATGAAGTCGAAAAAAAGGATTGAATGATACCTTGAGTTCACTCAGTAAAATCATCGCATTGGTCATCAAGGAGTTTCTGGCAATCCTCAGAGACCCCAAGAGCCGGATTGTTCTGGTCGGCCCGCCGATCATCCAGACGCTTGTGTTCGGCTATGCGGCGACGTTCGACCTGAACAACGTTCCGTTTGCGGTTTACAACGAGGACCCTAGCGCCGCCTCCCGCGACTTGATCGACGGGTTCCGGGGCTCTCCCAACTTTCATCAGGTTGCGACAATCACTCATAACGAGCAAATCAAATCCTTGATAGACAAAAAGAGAGTCTTGCTGGTCGTTCACATCGGACCGCAATTCAATCGCGATTTGTTTCTGAGCAAATCCGCTCAAATACAAGTAATCGTTGATGGACGTAATTCCAATACCGCCGTGATAGCACTCAACTACGTCACGGCCATCGTCGCGCGATTCAACGAACAATGGGCCGCCCGCGCCGGCTCCAGCGGGCCGCCCGCCGTGCTCAAGACCCGGGTCTGGTTCAATCCCAACCTTGAAAGCCGCTGGTTCATCGTTCCCGGAATCATCGCGCTGCTGACCCTGGTGGTCACGATGATGGTCACGGCCCTTTCCGTTGCCCGCGAAAGAGAACAAGGCACCTTCGATCAGTTGCTCGTGACGCCTTTGACGCCAGTGCAGATTCTTCTCGGCAAGACCATTCCCGGCTTTGTCATCGGCTTTGTCGAGGCCACGGCGATCATCATAATAACGGTCTTCTGGTTCAAGATTCCGCTTCGCGGCCACGTTGTCACCTTATACACGGGGCTTTCTCTATATTTGTTGTCGTCCGTTGGAGTGGGGCTGGTGATCTCTTCCCTGGCCGTGACGATGCAGCAGGGGCTCCTGGGCGCGTTCCTGTTCCTGGTGCCTTCCATTATCCTTTCGGGTTTCACCACACCCATTGCCAATATGCCCGCCTGGATACAAAGCCTGACGCTGCTCAATCCGATGCGGTACTTCCTCGTTATTATTCGCGGGACCTTTCTCCAGGCCGCTTCCTTCGGCAGCCTGATCCATCAGTTCTGGCCGATGCTGCTGATCGGCTTGGTCTGCCTAACTCTCGCCGGCTGGCTCTTTCGACATCGGATGTATTAAGCGACGTCGTACCCGTCCTTATGGTCGCACTGCTGGCAGCCGCTCGGACGGGAAAATGCGTCCGCTGTGAACTTCATACTGGCGCTATCCAGGTTCCTTTGCCAGTCGGCGGAAGAAATGCAGACCATGTGGAAGATTGACACTTGGCCTTGCGTTGTGGTATCATGTACGTACTGTTCGAACGACCGCTGCTCAAGGGCCTAAAGGAGATGTATCAATGCCCCGAACAAGAGGCTTCACCTTGATCGAGCTGCTGGTTGTGATCGCAGTGATTGCCATTTTGATGGGTATATTGATGCCCGCCCTCCGTGCGGCCCGGGAGCTGGCCACCGGCTCTGTCTGTATGGCGAATCAGAAGTCGCTGGGCTTGGCCTACACGATGTACGCCAACGACTGGGACGCGAGAATACCCATGGGATTCGTCTCCATGCAGACGCTCACCAAGCCCATGTGGGCCAAGCCTCCCCTAAACGAAGCGGGCCAGTACGTCGTCACCGGCGACGCCGTGACGCTCGAGGACCGCATTCGCGGCATCAAGGCGGGAGTCTTGTATCCATACGTGGCCGACCCCGAGTTGTATCATTGCCAGGGCGACGACCGTGTAAAATCGGCCAGTCTCGGCCAGGCGTGTTATCGCAGCTACGTGATTCCGGACGTGCTGGCCGCCGAGGATGGTTTCGGCGAGTATTCGCTTGTCGCCGGCCGGCATAAGCACATCGTGTTCAGGCTCACGGAGATACAGAGTCCTTCTTACAAGTATATCTTCTGCGAAAGTGAGCTGCGGCCGGGCACGAGCTTCAACTACGACCACGGAGGATGGAGCTTTGCGCCGTGGGTGAATGAGGGCTGGTGGGACAACCTGGCGACGTTCCACAAGAATTCCGCCACGTTCGGCTTCGCCGACGGCCACGCGGAGCGGCGCATTTGGGAGCATAAGCAGACCTGGCTGGTCTTCAGTGAAGGCAAAGGCTCGAAGGCGCCGTGCGATCCGCCGATACCTAACAATAAGGATATCGAATGGTGCTGGAATCACTATCCGTATCTGAGTGAAGGCGAAAAACCGTAGTATCTGGCGCCTTGGAACGGTTGGGATGGAGGCTCTCAAGATTTTCCTCAAATGATTCCGGAGGCGGGACAAAAACATAGTGTGGCGCAGCAATCGTTGCTGGTCATATTTAAGCGGAACCTCTTTGAAGGAGGAGCATCATGCGTAGAGGACTGATTGACCTGTGCTGTTTTGTCTTTGTGTGCGGCTTGATGGTGACGAACCGGGCCCGCGGCGAGCTTGTAGGCTGGTGGCGGTTGGATGAAGGCACCGGGGCGACGGCTTTCGATTCGAGTCCCAACGGCAACGACGCCGCGTTCCAGGGAGCGCCCACCTGGGTCGAAGACGGCAAGCTGGGTAAAGCATTGAGGTTCAACGGGAGCTCCGACTACCTGGCCGCGCCGGACTCCGACAGTCTCGACATGCATGCGGACCAGTTGAGCCTTATGGCCTGGATCAACGCGGAAGCCTTGGATGGAGCGAGGCACGTCGTCCGAAAGATCGCCGACACGGGAACGGGTGCGATCTATTTCCTCCGAGTCCAAGCTACCACGCTGCGATCCGATATCGCCACCACCGATGCCACGCTTGTGACGCAGGGACAGAAGGTCCTGCCCGCCAATGAATGGATTCACGTCGCCGTCATATACGACGGCGCTGAGGTACGCCTCTACGTCAACGGTGAGCAGGACGTCACGCTGGTCGTCGCGGCTCTGACCGGAGAGGTGACGCAGAGCAATAATGAGCTGCGCATCGGTCGCGGAGAGCCGGCCGGTTACTTCCAGGGCATGATCGACGACGTGCGGGTTTACAACCACGCCCTGACCGAAGAGGAGCTTGCCTCTGTAATGGTAGGAACGGGGGCGCGCTATCCGGTCGCCCGCAATCCCAAACCGGCCGACGGGGCCTTGCTCGCTCAGACGTGGGCGACTCTGAGCTGGTCGCCTGGAGACTTCGCCGTCACCCACGACGTCTACCTGGGCGACAATTTCGACGACGTAAACGCCGGTGCGGAAGACAGCTTCCAAGGCAATCAGGATACGACGTCTCTCTTCGTCGGCTTCCCGGGGGCGCCATATCCGGAGGGTCTCGTGCCGGGAACCACCTACTACTGGCGCGTCGATGAGGTCAACGACAGCGAGCCCAACAGTCCCTGGAGAGGGCCGGTCTGGAGTTTTTCGATTCCACCCAACACCGCCTACAATCCCAGCCCGGCCGACGGCGCCGAGTTTGTGGATCCGAACGCGGTTTTCAGTTGGACGCCGGGCTTCGGCGCCAGGTTGCATACGGTCTATATGGGCACTAATTTCGACGAAGTCGACGCCGCCACCGGAGGCACACTCCAAGGCGACGCAACCTACAGGCCGGGACCTCTCCAACCGGAGAATATCTATTACTGGCGAGTCGACGAGTTTGACGGCGTCCTGACGTATAAGGGCGATATCTGGGCTTTCACGACGCCGGGGGCCGCTGGCGCTCCAATGCCGGCTAATGGAGCCGTGAATATCGCGCATGACCCAATTCTCAGTTGGACCCCCGCAGCTACCGCCGCCTCACACCAGCTCTATTTCGGCACAGATGAAGATGCCGTCGAGAACGCCACGACTTCCTCGCCGGAGTACAAGGGTGAGGTGACGCTCGGCAATGAAAGCTATGAGCCGGGCAAGCTCGACTGGAACACGGCGTACTACTGGCGCGTGGACGCGGTCTACGACACCGGTCCGATCAAGGGTCTGGTCTGGAGCTTTGCGACGGCGGACTTCATTGCCGTGGACGACTTCGAGAGCTATACCGATGATGACACCGCCGGCCTGGCCATTTGGCAGACCTGGATCGACGGCTTCGGTATTCCAGACAACGGCGCGCAGGTCGGCTACCTCTTACCGCCGTATTGCGAGCAGACGATTGTTCACAGCGGCACACAGTCTATGCCTTTGCTTTACAACAACGAAGGCGGCGTGACAAACTCGGAGGCGACCCTGTCGCTGACAACCAACCGCGACTGGACGGCTGAGGGCGTTGGACAACTGTCGCTGTGGTACCAGGGCGGTACGGCCAACGCGACCGAGCCTTTGTACGTAGCCGTAGCCAACAAAACGGGCACGCCTGCCGTGGTGGCCCGGGGTCAGGCAAACGCGGCGCAGGCAACCGGCTGGACGCAATGGGTCGTCCCTCTGCAAGCATTTGCCGACCAGGGGATCAACCTCCTGGACGTGAACAGCCTTGCGATTGGCTTAGGCACGAAGGCCGGCGTGGCGGCGCCCGGCGGTACGGGCACGATATACATTGACGACATCCGGCTGTACCGATAAAGTGGTGATGTAGACGCACTCCGTCTTCTCAGGAGGGCAACTGAGACTTGGCATCTGACAGGTTGTAACAGTACAATGTAGCCATGAGTAATGTGACGAGAGTCCGTTGCGCGTCGACTCACGCACTGTCGTGCCTCACCCGTATAGGCCCACCAGCTCGCTGGCGGCGACCTGCTATATCGGTGCTGATTCTGCTGTTGCTGAGTTCGGTAGGCTGCGCCCGGGAGCTTCGGCTTCTTCGAGCGAAACCCGATCCCTACGGCTATCCCCGTCCTGCGCCAGGCGAAAAGAACGTCCCCGTAGCGACCAGCTTCTTTCTGCAAATCGGCTTCGGCGACAAGAATGCGGACGACACCGTCCTTCCCGACTCGATCTCGTTGCGAATCGGCCCACACGGCGAGTCGCCCGTCGAGATTCTCAAACCCGGCCAACAATTCGCCGACGGGTACTGGGGCAAGGTCTTCGAGGGCAAAGGGCAAGGTCCCACGATGGCGGTGTATATCGACGGCAAGATCGACTTGAAACCATCCACAACCTATGTCGTGTCGGTTAGCGCCCGCTCGAAAGGTGGAGCCGTCTTGGGTGGCAAGCAGGGGACGTGGGAATTCACAACAGAAGACGCGGCTGCAACGCATCGGCTACAATTTGAAGCGGACTTGTCAAATTCACCCGTTCATTGGCATGGCGGCTTCTTTACCGGCTTCTGCAAACCGAGCTTCTGTACGAGCGCCGCGAACCGCATACCCGGGTACGAATTGATGGATAGCCTCAGGAAACGGTACCCGAAGGCGTGGAGTCTGCAACGGGACTTCACCATGACGGGGATGGAGCGCCAGCCGAGATTTCTCTCCGGCAATCCTCCCAACGTCGTTCGGGAGCGCGAGACACGGCGCATCATTGCGATGGACAAGCACGATGAAGGGATTCTCCTTCGAGTGGAAGATTTCTTCGGGCACGAGCAGTACGGGATCGCTTCCAACCGCCCGCTATCGGAGGATTACCACCCGGGTGACGAGGTGCTGATTGCCGACGGTGTAAGCGATGCAAAAGCGCAAGTCCTGGCCGTCGTGGGGGACGACGCCGGCGTAAAGAGCGTTTTGGTGACCTCGTTCAAAACGCCAGCCGATGGCTGGAAGATCGAATACTCCCAACCATTGCCCGAGAAAGAGAACCCTGATGCCCCCGGCCTTTTTCCGCCGGGCGGATGCTACCTCACCAAGCTCCGGCCCGCCGGAACGCCGCATTACTACTGGGGACGGCTGGACAAAGAGTGGGACATCGCTCATCGGCAATTTGGCCGGCGCCTGGTGGTGAACTTCGCCGAAGCACCGGGGGATTGCTCCATCGACGGGCAAAACTGGACCTTCCCCAAAGACTATGCCGAGTATCACGAGGTCGTCCGCGCCTATACGGAGCATCTGATCGATCGCTATGGCGACGCGTGCCTCGATTTCTATCCTCGATTGCTGGCGCCGAGCGGGAGTACGGCGCCAGCGAGGCGGACATTCAGGCCACCGCCGAGAGCTTTTATGATTTATTGATCGAACACAAATTCGTGCCCAATAGCCCGACCTTGATGAACGCCGGTCTGGGCACCAACCTGCAATGGAGCGTTGCTCTACAACGCCGCGTTCACGGACCCACGGCTGGACGGCAAACGCTCCAAACGTGTCGAGAACCTCTGCCGAAAACACAATGCGCAAGGGAGTCCTTGCGATTTCATCTCCATCCATAGCTACAACGCCTCCCGCGTCACGGCGGCCAAGCTGATCCGCGCCAAGGAAATCGCACTCGAGATCGACCCGGCATACTACGCCGATCTTTGGGCGGACTCATTCGAATCTTGTCCGGAATGGTCGCCGCCTCCCGACGTCGCGGCCGCCGACAGTTATCTGGGCAACGGCTACTTTCCCACCTGGTGCGCCGACGTGGTTCGGCGTCAACTCCAGAAAGCAATTCACGATAAGCGATATGCCTTCGGCGAGACCATCCTCACGTTCTGGCCGTGGCCGAACAGCAACTTTGGGGGCCACAACGCCTCAACCCGCGTGATCTCGGTGGACGAGGACGGCGACGGCGTAGTGGACCGTCACGAAACCGTCGCCATGCCGATTTTGAACTTCCTGGCGCTCTTGTCAGCGATGGGAGATGGCTACCGGGTTCTACCTGAACAGACCGTCGGCGGTCACGTGGTGTCGGGTTTCATCTCGAAGGGAAACGACGCGGCCCGCATTCTGCTCTATTCGCACAACGAACGCGACACCCAGTCACGCTCGAAAGCCTCCTTCGAGATCACCCTGGACCTGGACGCAGTACCTTGGCCTGGAGTTCGCGTCAAGGAATATCGGTTCGACAAGGACCACAATTCATACTACCGGCTGGGCCTTCAATTGCGCGACCGGCCGGCAGTTGAGGCAGCCTCACCACAGATTGAAAGCCGCCAGACGTGTTACAGCCCCGAAGAGGTGAGGAAAGTGCGCGAGCTATCCGCGCTGCAGGTGACAAATGAATCGACCCGACCGGTCGGCTCCGATGGTAAGCTGCAGTTGGAGATCACTGTCGCGGCTAACGGGGCAAACGTCATCGTGATAGAACCGGAGTACACTCTGGTCTGGGCGGATGAGTTTAACAAGGACGGCCCGCCGGACCCGTGCGACTGGACTTTTGAACGCGGCTTTGTGCGGAATCGGGAGCTTCAGTGGTATCAGCCGGATAACGCACGCTGTGAAAACGGCTTGCTGATTATCGAAGGACATCGCGAGCGCGTACCGAATCCGAACTATGACCCGGGCAGCCGCGACTGGCGGCGAAAAAATGAATACGCGGAGTATACGTCGGCGTGTCTGAAGACGATGAGACGGCACCAGTGGAGGTACGGGCGGTTCGAGATGCGAGCGCGGATCGACACGCGGCCGGGATTGTGGCCGGCTTTCTGGACGTTAGGCTCGGCCCACGGGTGGCCCGGGTGTGGCGAGATCGACATCATGGAATATTACCGGGGCATGCTCCTGGCTAATGCATGTTGGGCGAGCGAGCGCAGCTGGGGGTCGGTGTGGGACGATAGCAGGAAACCGATTACGGAGTTCGACGACGAATGGTCGTCGAGATTCCACGTCTGGCGCATGGACTGGGACGAGGATTGGATCAAGCTCTACGTCGATGATGAATTGCTCAATACGGTCGACCTGAGCACGACGATCAACGGCACACCCGACAAGGCCAATCCGTTTCACGAGCCTCACTATATGCTCCTCAATCTGGCCATTGGAGGAACGAACGGGGGCAATCCATCAAAGACGCATTTTCCGGCGCGCTTCGAAGTCGATTATGTCCGCGTGTATCAAAAGGCAATCAACAAAGATCATTAGTCAATCCGAACGGACCGGGGGGCAGGCTTCGTTGAAGGAGACTGCGTGCTATTCTCAAGACGTTCCGCCAGGTCGTTCTCGAGCGCTGACAAGATGCCTTGCAGGCAGCGGCCGAGGGCCTCGACCAGGGCTTCCGGCCCCTCGGATTCGATGGCTACCGAAGACCGGTAGGTCTTGCCAAAAACGGCAAGCGGCTCCCTGCCGGCCTCCGCTTTCAGCAAGAACACACGCATCGCTATGACGGCCTTGGGCGACGACCTGTCCCTAAAGTCACCATAGAGCGCCGTGACGTTGCCCTCGATGACATGAGTCGAGTCGATCCGGCTCCCGGGATCCAGGACTCTGCGGAAAAGACGAGACCGCGAGAGCCAGTTGCGTGTCTTGTCGGTGATCATCGCCGCCGGTGCCGCCAGAAACTCGTTATAGAAGTCCGATTCATATTCGGACTCACCCACCCGGCATACGAGTCCGCTGCCACTGTATGCGGAATCGATCGTGAAACGCGATACGTCCAGGACGTAATCCGTTTGCGACCTGGCCGAAACCGCCGGACGATCCGCACTTAGGACGTAGTACGTCCTGTCGTACCTCTCCGTGCTGCCGCAACCTGCAAGCGCCACCAGAAGGGCGGTTGCATAAGAACATAAACGCAGTCTTGGGATCATTTCAACGTCTCCGACGGGGGTGGAGGATTGCTGAACAACAGATCGGACGGATGCTGCTTGAGATTTTCGGTCAGCTTTCTCAGGTTATCTGAAATTTCCTTGAAATTAACCAGCATCGCCTCGATTTGTGGCTTTTCTGTGGATATGAGCGTATCAATCCGATAGAGCGTCTTGTTGAGTTGAGCGATCATTTCAGGAAGATTGGTGGGTCCCGAAACCGGCTCCGAACTCGCCGTGAGTTTCTGGAGGTTGGCGTTCGTCTGGCGAATCTCCGCGATCAGGCTCTGAAGCTCCCGGCTCAGCGCCGGAACGTTGGCGTCGTTCACGGCGCCGTCCATCGAGGCAAGGGCCCTCTGAGTCGCCGCACTGATCCTTTCGGTATCGAGCTTCTCGACCTTGTCCCGCACCTGGGCCAACAAATCTCTAGTTTCCTTGCTGATGCTTCCAACCTGAGCACCGGCAATCGCTTCATCCAGGGAGGCCAAGACGCTCTCGACTGCGGCCACCAGCTTGTCGACGTCGATTTCCTGCAAGCGATAGAGAACCTTGTCCACGGAGTCCTTCAACGTGGTCAACTCGCTGGGCGCCGAAGGTATATACAGGTGCTCGGGCTCCCACCCGATATCGAGTGTCCGGAACCTGTCGGGGTCGAGATAGTCCGCCAGCAGATACGCCTGGCCCGTTAGCAAATTGGACGCCAGCCGCACGCGCAATCCGCGGGAAACCATTCTCTTCAAGTAATCCACCCTCTGTTCGTAGGAAACGCCGGGCAGGTTCTCCCGGAGCACCGCACACATGACCAGAACGTAGTGTTCGTACTTCGATATCCCCGAGGTCGGTCCTAAGACGTCGTATTCGTCGCGGATGAAGGAAATCTTGTCAACGACACCGATTCGCACGCCTCTGAACTCCACGGGCGAGCCGACGCTCAAGCCGCTGACGGACTCGTCGAAGTACGTCTCGAAGTACGCCTTGTCCTGATGCAGAAGCCCGGAACCCAGCACCACGACCGCCCCCAGAATCAAGAACACCCCGGCCATCACAAACAAGCCTATCTTAAAGTAACCCGGTTTTCTGCTCATCAGATTTCCCCATCCAGGACCATATCATGCTCGAATCCCGACAAATGCACTTCCGCGCTCGCTATTGCGGAGCCTCCGCTTCCGCCTGTCGATTGAAGAATTGACGCACCCACGGATTGTCGCTATTGTCACGAAGCTCCTGCGGCTCACCCGATGCGACAATGGTCTTCTTGTCTTTGTCGAGCATGATGACTCGGTCGGCAACGGCAAAGATGCTCGGCAATTCATGTGTCACGATGACAAAAGTCATCTTCAAATTCTCCGAGAGTTTGAGAATCAGTTCATCGACCTGGGCCGAGGTCACGGGATCGAGGCCGGCGGAAGGCTCGTCGAGAAAGAGCATCCGTGGATCGAGGGCCATCGCTCTGGCGATAGCGGCTCTCTTCTTCATCCCGCCGCTCAGCTCGGAAGGCATCTTGTACGCTGCGTCCGCCAGACCTACCACGTTCAGCTTCATCAGGGCGACCGCTTCCATCGCCTCGCGCGGAAGATCCGTGAACTCTTCCAACACCAGGCAAATGTTGTCCATCAAGTCCATCGAACCGAACAGGGCGCCGCTCTGGTACATCACACCGATTCGTCGCAGAATCTCAAGGAGCTCGGGTCCATCGGCGGTAGTGATGTCCTTGCCGTCGATCAGAACCTTGCCCTTCACAGGCTCTCCCAAGCTAATCATATGCTTGAGCAAGGTGCTCTTGCCGCAGCCCGATCCGCCGAGGATAACGAAAATCTCGCCCGCCCCAACCTCGAAGTTGATATCCTTGAGAACGACGTCATCCCCGTAAGCGACTGTGAGGTCTTCAACTCGAATGATGGGTTCGGCGTTGGCGTCCATGCTATATCAAAAACCCAAGAAATAATAGACTACGGCGAAAACACCGTCGGCCACTACGATGGCGACGATACTGCTGACAACGGCGCGGGTGGCGGAATCGCCCACGGCGCTGGCGCCCGTCCCGGTTTGAAGACCGCGCAGACACCCGATACTCGCGATCAGCGTCCCGAAGACC
The DNA here is from genome assembly GCA_037381725.1 of Sedimentisphaerales bacterium. GTDB lineage: Bacteria > Planctomycetota > Phycisphaerae > Sedimentisphaerales > Anaerobacaceae > JAFGTG01. The sequence goes on along the minus strand of JARRQQ010000140.1, from coordinate 1,635 downwards.
AATGTTTTGGCAAGACCGCCGAACAAATCACCCAGGGTGGCGGCCTCTCGAATCTGGTTGACCACCGCGACCGGGGCAAAACCTACGGAGATCATCACCAGCGCACAGCCCGCCAGGCCAAAGAGATTGTTGAACATCGTCAGAAGCGGCGTCGCGAACACGGCAGCTATGATTCGAGGGACGACCAGGAAGCGGACCGGGTCGATCCCCATCGTGCTCAGCGCGTCGATTTCTTCGTTGACTTTCATGGTCCCTAACTCGGCCGCAAAGGCCGAACCGCTCCGACTGGCCAAAATGAAAGCCGTCAGCAGGGGACCGAGTTCGCGGAAAAGAGAGATCGTCACGAGGTCCGCGACAAAAATCTCAGCGCCGAATTCGCGCATCGCGACGGTGGATTGGAACGCCAGGATCAAGCCGATGAGAAAGCCGAGCAGGGCCGTGATACCCACAGCGTCGGCTCCGGATTTTTCCGCAATCAAGAAGGTGTCCTTCCATCGCACTCTGTGGAGATGCGCCAAGCTATCCAGAAGCTTCACCGACAGTTCGCCCACAAAGCTCACCTGCGCCTTGAAATCCTCCAACAAACGCAGAACCGTCCGCCCGACGCCCGCCACAAAAGATACAAACCGCGAAGTCTTTTCCACAACAGGCTCGATCCGGCCGGGATCGAAGAGCATCATGAGCTGCTCAAACTGGGGATTCAGGTCTTTGATTTGAACACGCTGGCCCCTGCGTTCCTGAGCGTGCCTCAACTCCAACAGGAGCGCCGCCCCCGCTCCGTCACAATACTCTACACCACCCGCGTCAACGATGAGCACATCTGGCTTCGCTTGTGAAATCTTCCGCAGTGCCTGCGGCCACAAACGGCTGGTCGTCTCGGCGTCCAGCCGTCCCGTAACCGCGCACCGGAGCTGGCGGTCGGGAAGAGCTTCATAGTCGATGGAAGCCATGCTCCTGATTCCTATGGAACCTTGCGACTGGCAAGAGATTCACGATTCTCAATGTGAGGGCAACTGCAGGCAAGGATGTGCCCGTCAATTAAAGATCGCAAACCGAAAATCGTAAATCACGAATCACTTCTCATCCAGAGCGCCCGCAATCCCACGACGCTGCCCGTAAAGGTATCCACGAAGAGTGGTATCGGGGTCCTCACGCTTGACATCGAGAGGCAATTTGTCTTCCGTGACGAGCCGATACCCTCGACTTTCCATGCAGTTTTCCAAGAATTTGTGTTCGTAGTCGCCCCATCCCTCTGACTGTACCGCCTGACGCTTCTTTAGCTCGAACAGACAATCCGCCCGATCCCACGCGCACTGATTGAACGTCTTGCCTTCCTGATAGTAGTATTTCGCACAACCCGTTAAGAGACAGCCCAAACACACCAGCAATAGGACGATCCGACTCTTCATATTCGATCCTTTCAATACGGTGTCCAAAAGACCCACCCGGGCAGTACGCCCGGCAGGATTCGAACCTGCGGCCTTCGGTTTAGGAAACCGACGCTCTATCCTACTGAGCTACGGGCGCACGATGCGCTAAATAGGCCAAGCACAACGAGTTCCGATTATACAGCGGGCCGACGCAAGGAAAAGGGAAAAATGCACTTGGCGGAAAACTTGGCGGAAAACTTGGCGG
>JARRQQ010000139.1:0-11173 GCA_037381725.1 Sedimentisphaerales bacterium | reverse complement strand
GGCTGTCACGTCGAACCCGGCCAGCTCAAAGGGAAGAGCCAACGAAAGTACGAGGTCGTTCGCTGCGCCTCCGATGCTGCCGCCGTTCGGTTTTGTCCCCCAATAGACCTTATTGTACTTACTGTTGGCCCACCCGATACTCGCACTGAGATCTACGCCGACCGGTGTGTCGGGGCCGATCTCGAAGACGTCCTCGAAGCTGTGCGACACACCGACCGAAATATACGTCCCGTCTTTAACCTCATCGACGTCGTGATAGACCGTCACGGACGGACTGGCCGGGACATCGAGGCTAAGCCCCGCATAAATTTCTTCCGTATCGTCGGCAGCACCGTTGATGGGAAAGTCGTAATAGATCATGCCGACCGAATACCCCAGGATATCAATGCCCGGGAACTGTCCGGAGTAATCGAGCGTGAGGTCGACCTCCGACATCTCACCGTTATGACCGTTTTCGTCTGTGAGCTCGAGATTGCCCCAGAAAGACGCAGTAAGGCCGCCGTAGCCAACGCTGGCGCCGGGCTGGAAGACCCAATCATCGACCAGGTCCTGGCCACGCCAAACGTACTTCTCGAAGAAATCAGCCGACCCCCCCACAGTCACCTTCTCATCCGCGTCAGCTTTTGAGATACCTCCTCCCATGAACACCATCACAATCCATGCGATCACCAGGCACTTGATCTTTTTCATTTCCATTTGCTCCCAAACATTTGACACACATCACTAAACGTTCCTGCCCCGATAGGCCGGGCAACACACTGAGTGCTACTTTTGCAACTGCCGTGCCAAAGTGGCCGCGATTTCTACACAATGAATCTAAATGCTTTCCTGTAAGGAGGATATGAAATCAAGCGCACCGGGAGAGCGAGCAACAGTAGACTACAAAAATGTAGCTGAATCTGGAATGTTGAACAAATATGTAGAAATGTCGGCAACCAAGATCCCTCCTGAGAAGCAGGTCGGCTTTCCGCCGAAAGGGTCGGGTTGCATCTTGTCATTTCGAGTGGAGCATTCCGTCCCCTGTCATTTCGACCGAGCGCAGCGAGCGAAGGAATCTGGCTGGCAGGGAGAACCATGTCTCGTCGCAAACCAGATTCCTCGCCTGCGCTCGGAATGACAACGGGGAACGGATTCGGTCGGCGTGCACCACAATGCAATCGCAACCGCGTGTCTGTTGGGAAACACAACTGTCCTTCGCCGGAAAGGAAACGTTTGTCTGTCCCGGGCAGGAGCCGCGAAGTGGGTTCTGTTCTTTACACCCGCTCTCGTCAAAGGTCTCAGATGTATCGCGGATCGATGCCGTATTTCTTGATTTTGTAGCCCAGGATGCGCTCGGTGATACGCAGCTCGTCGGCGGCCTTCCGCTGCTTGCCGTCGGATTTCTTCAGGGCATCGACGATAAGCTCCCTCTCCTTGTTCTCGATAATCTCCGTCAAAGAGGGCTTGGCGATGGACTCATCCTTTTTGACCATTTGCAGCGAGGGCGGCAGGTGCTCGGAGCGGATCACGTCGCCGTCGCATAGCAAGACGGCTCGCTCGATGCAGTTCTCCAACTCGCGGATATTGCCCGGCCAGTGATAGCGTGTGAGCATCTCAATGGCGGGGGTCGAGATGCGCGAGATGTCCTTGTTGTTCTCGCTGGCGATACGTTCGAGAAAGTAATCCGCAAGCAGCATGATGTCGTCTTTGCGCTCCCGCAAAGGCGGCATGTAAATCGGAAAGACGTTCACGCGATAGTACAGGTCTTCCCGAAAGAGACCTTCCTTTATTTGCTCTTCGAGGTTCTTGTGCGTGGCGACGACGATTCGCACGTTCGTCTTGATCGTCTCGAAGCCGCCCACCCGCTCGAACTCCTTGAACTGAATGACGCGGAGCAGCTTGACCTGCAGGTTCAAAGAGAAATCACCGATCTCGTCGAGAAAGATCGTCCCGCCGTGCGCGCGCTCAAACCGCCCGACCTTTCGTTCGGCGGCACCGGTAAAGGCGCCCTTTTCATGTCCGAAAAGCTCGCTTTCCAAAAGCGTGTCCGGCAGGGCAGTGCAATTGACCTTGACGAAAGGTTTGTCCGCGCGGAGGCTGTTGTAGTGAATGGCGTGGGCGACGAGGTCCTTGCCCGTGCCGCTTTCACCGCGGATGAGAACGGTGGCATTGCTGTTGGCGACCTGCTCGATCAGCCGGTATATCTCCTTCATGGCGTTGCTGCTTCCGACCATGTTGTGGATGTTGAAGTGGCTCTTCAATTCGCCCCGCAAGCGCACGTTCTCCTCGCGCAGCTTTCGGCGGTCGGACTCAATAAGGTTGTTCAATTTAATCGCCTGAGCCACCATCGTAGCAAGAACGTCCAGCAGCTTGACGTGGGCCTTCAAGTCCTCTTTGGGACCGGCTTGTTTATCGGCGCTCAACGCGCCGATGGTCCGCCCTTCCTGTTTGATGGGTACGCAGAAGAAGGCGATGCGTTTGCCCCGCTCCTTTTCTCTCGACTTGGTCTTGTGCAAGAAACGCGGGTCCTTGGTGATGTCGGGCACGATAATGGCCTTGCCGCTCTGGACGACCCGCCCGGTGACGCCCTCGCCCACCTTGTAGGTGGCCAGGCTTCTGGACCTCTTGCTCAGCCCGTGGGCGATGCGGACGTTGATCGTCTCCGTTTGCGGATCCAGCAGCGTGATGGTCCCCCGCTTCAAAGCCAGATGGCTGTCCAGCGATTTGAGAATGGACTTGAGCGTCTCTTCGAGATTGAGCGACTCGGAGAAGTCCCGCGATATGTCACTGAGCAGCTCGACTTCTCGCGTTCGTTTGGTCGGCATGGGCATCCTTTCGTACAAATGTCTAAACGCCGGCATGATAACAAAATTGTAGACTCCATGCAAGGATTTACAATTTCGTCGTCACAAAACGCGCAGAAAGAATGCCCATTCCCGGACTTGACTGGTCTCTTAGCCGCGAGCCATCAGCCGCTTGAAGGCGGTCTCGCCGCCGTTTAGGAGGTGAGCCACCGGCTTCGGTCGATCAACGCCTTCGATGAATTTCGGTCTGGCCGCCCAGGGCGCCACACTCAAAACACCCGTCAAATCCATCCAGTGCTGCAAGCGAGCCACGGGCAGATCCCAGGTCATGTGGAAGTGGTTGGCCGGGGGATATTGCTTGTACTCAACCATGGTCGCATATTTCGGCACAACAAACGTGTGCGGCCACGTGGGCGTCGTCAGGTCGCACATCGCCCGGCCAAGCTCCAGCGGCACATCCGTCGTCCGTGCCTCGTCCCAAATCATACCGAACAACCCGCTGGTACTGCTGTACGCGCATCGCGCGGCAATCCCCTCGATCCCCGCCGGCGTCATGAACGTCACGGAATTTCCACCGCCCGGGAAATAGCCCGGATCGGCCAGAGGCATGGCCACACCGTCCATTATTCTTCTGATGGGCGTCCCAGGCTCCGCCGCCCAGTCGAACGCCGCACTGCCCGAGTTGTCCCCGTCCACCAGCCCCTTGTTGTACCAATCCGCTTTCTTGTCCAATGATTTGAGGCCGATCTTCTTAGCTAGCTCCTTGATCTCCCACGCTTCCCAGACTTTTCTAAAGTCCATGAAAAGCGGTGGATTGCCGCCGGAGAGATACGTCATGAACAGCATCGTCAAGAGCCCCTGGACGTCGGCTTCAGTGGCGTAGGGAAGTGGGGCCTTGCGGCCCTCGTGGTCGAAGGTCGAGTTGAAGAGGCTCTCCATCACGTCGGCGACGGGAAGCGGGGTGCCGCGCAGGTCACTGCCCCACTCCAACTGGCTCATGAATCCGCCGCCCACGGCGTTCAAGTCCGCCATCAGGTCGCGAACGATCAGGTACATCGCCAGCGACTGATTGAATCGCTCGCTGTCCGCCTCGTCGCGAAGCTCTAAGCGCTTGCCGACGTATCTGTTGATCCAGCCTCGCAGCGCTTTAAGCTCCTTTTCTTTGTAGGCCTTCTTGTTCAGCATGTCGGCCAGGAGTTTCATATCAAGGCGCGTGATCTCTATGCCGAAGGTGTTTCGCGTAGGAATCACGTGGGCGAGGGCCGTTTCCATGCCCATCGAATCGTGGCCGAGGATTACGACTCTTCGGCCGCGCAATGCGACAGCCGTCACGGCGGCGTAACACCAGTCGATAAGGCTCTCCGCGGTCTGGTCGGTCATCTTGGGATCGAGGCCGGTATCCGGCCACGTTCCGACGTTCAGGGCGGCCATCCGCCCGTACTGGCTCAGAGCGCCGTTGAGCGCATGGGCGTACACGACGCCGGGCTTAGGGCCGCTGTTACCGCACGTGATGTTGATCGGTGTACTGGCCGGGAATTGCTGGAGCAGTGAAATCGCTGTCAGTTGCGGGAACGCCCACGTATCGGGCACACACACGAGAATATCGACGCCCGCTTTGCGAAATTGCTGAGCCACGATGTCCGCCTGCGCCTCGCCGTCCACTAGGACGGTCGAATACACCACCGGCACTGGCGTCTTGTCCGGCAGAATGACCGCGCCGCTGATCGTATCAGCCGCCATCTTCGCAATATTCTGGCAGCGCGTCCGGCTGTCCTTATCGATCCTGGGATCGCTCGTCGCAAAAACTCCGATCACCGGAACCTTCGGCGTCGCTTTCCTGATATTCGCCAAATGCTTTGCTTCGACCTTCTTAGCCATTTCGAAACACTCCCTTCGATTCATGATTGTGGCGAGGGCGTCTCGGCCTCGCTAGATTGCAGAACGAAGGCAAGATGCCCTCGCCACATCGTCAATCTCAAACGTCAAGTTCTTTTGCATCCTGCAGCGACTTTCTGACGAAATCCAGGAACTGGGCGGCGTAGGCGCCGTTGGCGACTTTGTGATCGACCGACAACGTCATGTTCATCAGCTTGCGGACCAGAATGTTCCCGTTGTCGGGCACGCACGTATCGCTGATCTGGCCGATGCCCAGGATGCTGCACTGGCCGGGCACGACGATGGGGATGAAATTGTCGATCCCGAACGCCCCGAGATTGCTGACCGTGATGCAGCCGCCTTCCAGGTCCGTCGGCTGCAATTTGTTACCACGAGCGCGATCGATCAGGGCCTGGCTATCACGTGCGATCTGCTGGACGCCCTTTTTGTTGACGTCTTTGAGGATCGGTGCGACCAAACCGTCCGGCACGGATATCGCGAGGCCGATGTTAATTGCCTCCGCTAATTTGATGGCCTCGCCGTCCAGTTGGCCCGTCATGATCGGGAACTTCTCCAATCCCATCGCCACCGCTTTAACGAGGAAGTCGTTGTAGGAAAGCTTCACGCCCCCGGCTTGATTCAATTTGGCACGCAACTCGACTAAATCAGTGACATCAGCTTTCACCGTTAGATAGAAACACGGTATCTCGTGTTTGGATCGGAGCATTCGCTCGGCCGTAATTCTCTGAAGCCTGTTGAGTGGAATTGTCTGGCCGCGCTTTACCTCCGCGGTGGATGCCGCCGGAGCGGCTGCCTTTGCCGGCTTTGCAGCGGCGGCTTTCTTGACGTCCTCTTCGGTGATCTTCCCGCCGGGACCTGTAGGGCTCACTGTTGCCAGGTCTACGCCCAGATCGGCAGCCAGCTTTTTCGCACGCGGCGACGCCATGATTCGGCCTGCGGGTTTGGCTGGCTCGGGCTCCGCTTTGGCCGGTTCGGAGGTGGGCGCAGTCTCGACCGCCGGCGTTGCTTCCGGGGCCGCCGGGGCGCCGCCCTTGAGAGAATCGACAAAGCTCTGCGGCACGTCTTCGCCCTGCTCGCCGAGAACCAGCACCGGCGCGCCGATCGGCAGCGTCTCATCTACGGCCACCAGGATATGCTTCACGAAACCGCCGGCGGGCGATTCCATCTCAAGCGTCGCCTTGTCCGTCTCGATCTCGAAAATCACGTCACCCTTCTTGATCTCGTCGCCAACTTTGACCAGACAATTGACAATCGTCCCTTCCTCCATCGTCTGCCCGAGCTGCGGTAATCTTACTTCTTTCGCCATTGATTCGTTTCCTCGTTTCTTGTATGTCGTATTGCGTATCGCGTATCGCGCTTGTGCGAGAACCCCCGGTGGAACCGGGGGCTGATTATGGTCAGGTTCCGACGATCTTCTTTACCGTTTGCACGATTCTCTCGACGCTTGGGATACTCGCGTTTTCGAGCGGTTCACTCATGGGCGGCGGCACATCGGCGGCGGCAAGGTTGACCGGCGCCGCATCAAGATAGTCGAAGCCGTGTGAGCCGTCGTCGAATTCGTACTCCATAAACCGGCCGGCGATTTCGCGGCCCGCACCGCACGTGCAGAAGCCTTCGCTGACCGTAATCAATCGACCGGTCTTTTGAACGGATTTGGCGACCGTGTCGACGTCCATCGGCTTGAGCGTTCGCAGGTCGATGACCTCGGCGTCGATACCGTGCTGCTCGACGAGGACCTTGGCGGCCTGAAGCGACCGCATCGCCATCCGGCTGTAGCTGACGATCGTGACATCGTTGCCGGGCTTCTTAATGTCTGCGACGCCCAAGGGGATGATATAGTCGTCCGTCGGCACGGCGCCTAACTGGCCGTAGGTGGCTTTGTGCTCGATGAAGACCACCGGATTGTCGCTACGGATAGCCGCCTTGAGCAAACCCTTCGCGTCGTAAGGCGTCGAGGGCATCACCACGTAGAGTCCCGGCGGGTGCATCAACCAGGCTTCGAGCGATTCCGAGTGATGGGCGGCGATACACCGGCCGACGCCGCCTTCGGTCCGCAATACCATCGGCACCTTGGCCTTGCCGCCAAACATGTAGCGGTTGTAAGCGCCGACGTGAACAAGCTGGTCCATCGCAATCGTCACGAAATCAACGTACATGATTTCCGCCACCGGGCGTACCCCGCGAAGGGCGGCCCCGACCGCCGCGCCGGCAATCGCCGCCTCGGAGATGGCCGTGTCGATGACCCTGCCGGTCCCGAACTCGCTCAGCAAGCCGCGCGTCGCCTGGTACGCGCCGCCATAGAGGCCGACGTCCTCACCCATCACAAAAACGTTCGGGTCTCGTCGCAATTCATCGGCCTGAGCGGCCGAGACCGCCTGACCGATGGTCATAATATCCATGCCGAACTGAGACTTGACTTGATTCTTCGCCTGTTCGGTCGCCTCTTTTTTTGTCTTCGCGGTGGAAGAGGCAACCGCCGCCTCGAAAGCCGCCGTCGCTTCCATAGCCTTCGCCGAAGTCGCCTCATCGGAAGCGATCAGCTCGGCCGGATAGGTCTCCTCGACGTACACGTCTTTCGCTACGTCGGCCGGGTCGGGCCACGGGCTATCCAGCCCGAATTGCGTGGCCGCCTCAATCGTCGCGTTGGCCTTGTTCTTGATCTGGTCCAACTGCTCTTGCGTGGCAAGACCCTCATTGAGCAGCTTCTTGCTCAGAACGATAATAGGATCGCGGTCGTGCCACTCCTTTTCCTGTGCCTTGCTTCGATAAGCCCTCGGGTCGCTCCGGCTGTGCCCATACCAGCGGTAGGTTTTCGCCTCGACAATGGTCATCCGGCAGTCCTTCCTGGCTTTCTGGACCGCCTCCCTTATGGCGAGAAAAACCGCGACCACGTCCTGCCCGTCTACGATCATGCCCGGCACGTCGTAGGCGGTAGCCCTCACCGCAATATCCTCGATATTGCTGGCCCGGGTCGCGCCATCGACGTCGCTGCCGGAGAAAGGAACGCTCATCCCATAGAGGTTGTTTTCGACTATCGCCACCAACGGCACAGCCAAGGTCGAAGCCATATTCATGGCTTCATGGAAGCTGCCGGTATTCGTGGCGCCGTCGCCGAAGAAGGACAGCACGACTTTGCCGGTCTTTCGGTACTTTTCGGCTAAGGCCGCTCCGACGGCGGGTGCCTGGTTACCGCCAACGATGCCGGTCGAGCCGAGGTTGTTGCACTTCTCGACGTCGGCGATGTGCATCGAACCGCCCCGGCCTTTGCAATAGCCGGTTTCTCTGCCCATCAGCTCAGCCATCATCTGGTTCCAGTGATGCTGGCGGTCCTCTTCCGTGTCGGCGTACTTGTTACCGATCGCGCCGCAATGACCGTGACCGCGGTGGGTCGAGCCGATCACGTCCCCGCGTTCAATCGCCGCGATAGCGCCGACGGCCACCGCTTCCTCCCCGGCATAAAGGTGCGAGGCACCCTTGATGATATTCTGGCCCAGCAGCTCGAAGACCTTCTCCTCGAAGAACCGAATCTCGTAAATCGTCCGAAGCCAGTCGAGGGCATCTTCGAGCTTGATACTACCGTCTTGGATAAGGTCCCCGACCTTCAGCGCCGCCTTCTGACGGGTGTCCGCAATCACAAAACCCATTTTTACAAATCTCCTGAAAAACCTGATTTCCCGGGGCGACAACGCCGCACATGCCCCGCTGACAACACTGAGAAGCCACAGTATAGCATATCTGCCGACCAGCACAACCGCGGGATCGCCACTTTGCCCTATTTTTATGCTTGTTGACTTTTCGCTTGGTAGCCCGGTATAGTGTTGAGCAAATTTGAATGTCGTCGGTCTTTGCCTGAGAATCCGCGGACAGTGCTTGACGCTATGAACCCTGCGATCTTCACTAAAGATGACATAGTTGGTGTTTACCCGGACCGGATCAACGAAGAGGACGCCTGGAAGATTGGGTGCGGGACGGCCCGGTTTCTGCGCTCGCTGCTCCGCGGCTACGAGCGGGGGCTGGCCAATATGCAGTCGCTGTGCGTCGGACGCGATACGAGGACGCACAGTGAGTCCATGGCCCGCGCCCTCATCGACGGGATGAATTCCACCGGGACCAACGTGATCGACATCGGCGTGATCGACATGCCCCAGTTGTACTTCGCAATTCATCATCTCGGCACGTGCGGCGGTGTTCATGTGACGGCCTCGCGACAGCCCGCCAAGTACAGCGGCTTTAAGATAGCCGGCCTGGGCGCCAAGCCGATCAGCGCCGACACCGGCCTGCAGGACATCGAGCACATTGCCATGTCCCTGCTCCACACCAAGGCTAATTCGACCGGCTCGGTCACAAGCCGCGATTTGACCAATGAATATAGGAAGCACCTTCTGCAATTCCTCCGGCCGAGAAGCAGGAAGATGAAAATCGCCGTCGATGTATCCAACGGGATAGCCGGCACGCTCGTGCCAACCCTTTTCAAGAAGCTGCCCATCAAAGTCATCGAGGTGAACTTCGAGCACAACGGCAGGTTCAAGCATGAGCCGAATCCGCTGGTCGAGGAGAATTTGGCGGACGTCAAAGCGGCGGTGAAAGAAAACGAGTGCGACTTTGGCGTGTGTTTCGACGCTGACGCCGACAGCCTCGCCGTAGTCGATGAAAGAGGCCAGGTCGTCGGCGGCGACTTGATTATGACGTTGATGGTGTCCTATTTCTTCCAGAAGGAGCCGAGATCCACAGTGGTCTACGACCTGCGGAGCAGCCGCGTGCTTGTCGAAGAGATCATCAAACGTGGCGGCACCCCCCGCCGGGAGAGAGTGGGACAGGTCTTTATGAAGAAGGCACTGCGCGATTCACACGCACTTTTTGGCGGAGGGCTTTCGGGACACTTCTATTATCGCGACAACTATGGTACCGAGTCGGCCCTAATTACTCTCGTCCATTTGGTCAACATTGTCGGCGCAGCCGACACACCGATGAGCAATCTGGTCGGCTTGCTGCGAAGATACTATAGCAGCGGCGAGATCGTCTTCCAGGGGGACAGCACAGAAGAGAGGATGGAGGAATTCGAGAGGTTGTACAGCGACGGGCAAATCGACTACCTGGACGGGATCACGATCGGGTACAAGGACTGGTGGTTCAACTGCCGACCCAGTGAGACCGAGCCTCTGTTGCGCCTGAACGTGGAAGCGAAGAGCCGGGAACTGCTGGACGAGAAGCTCTCCGAGATCACCGGACGGCTTGGCCAGCCGGTATAGGAAAGGCAACGCGAATGGAAGTCCATACGAAGACATTTGAGACGCCGAACGGTCTGGTCGAAGGCGTGCAGACCAAGTGGACGGGATTCAATATCTTGTTGGTGACCGGCTCGAAAGGTTTTCTGGCTTGCCCCGCCGTTGACGTCGAGGCCTGCGAGCGATACGGCGTAGCCGCCGCCATCGTGGAGAGCACGCCGGACAATCCCATACGCACGCTGGAGCGCTTCCCGAACCGCAAGGTCACAAAGACCAACGCGAAAGCTCAGACTCTTGGCATTAAAGAAGGCATGAATGTGGCCGACGCCTTTGCGTTGATTGCGTAATACCGTGAGAACCGGAGAAGATTCTTTGCATAAGCGGGAGAAGATTATGAGCGTGAAAAGCCTTTCTCGCCGTCGATTTATGAGTTGCGCCGGCGCCGCGGTCGGTGCGGTCATGACGGCAACGAAGACGGGCATCGCATCGGCGGACACGAATGCCGGCTCGGCCGGACCGTTCCGCTTCTGTTTCAACACCAGCACGATTCGCGGCCAGAAGCTAAGTTTGAGCCGGGAGATCGACGTCACCGCCAAGGCCGGGTACAGCGCTATCGAGCCGTGGGTGGACAAGCTTCACCGACACGTACGCAGCGGCGGCGACCTCAAGGATATTCGCAAACAGATTAGCGACCTGGGTCTGACCGTCGAAAGCGCGATCACCTTCTCGCGCTGGATCGTCGACGATGACGCTGAGCGAGCCAAAGGGTTGGAGCAATACAAGCGTGACATGGACGTGCTCGCTCAGGTCGGCGGCAAGCGCATCGCCGCCCCGCCGGCGGGCGCTACGCGAGAGCCCGGCCTCGATCTGATGAAGGCCGCCGAACGGTACCGGGCGTTGCTGGAACTGGGCGACCAAATGGGCATTGTGCCCCAGGTGGAGGTATGGGGCCCTTCGAGGAATCTGCATCGCCTCGGGGAGTCGATGTTCGTCGTGATCGAGAGCGGGCACCCGAAAGCCTGCCTGCTGCCCGACGTCTACCACGTCTACAAAGGCGGTTCCGACTTCAACGGCCTCAAGCAATTGAGCGCCCACGCCATTCAAGTCTTTCACTTGAACGATTACCCCGCCGACCCGCCGCGCGAGACGATCAGCGACCGGGACCGCGTCATGCCCGGCGACGGCATCGCGCCGCTGAGCCAAATCCTCGGTGACCTGCTCGCCAACGGCAGCCAGGCCGTGCTCTCGCTGGAGTTGTTCAATCCGAGC
>JARRQQ010000138.1:0-9461 GCA_037381725.1 Sedimentisphaerales bacterium | reverse complement strand
CCTGTTCTCCATCCCGTTATGTCTGTTCCATTTAGGTCGGCATGGTTTGAACCGGACTTTAATAGGTTTGGTGCTATTCTGTTCGACACGATATCGAGCCAATCTGCAGTGGTCTCAGAAGAGCTAAGTGCTTTTGAGAAAAAGGAATACGGGCTTCTGTTCGGCGCGGTACCGACTCCAAACGAAGCCGATTTTTCCCAGCAGAGGACGGAAGTCAGAGGACAGAAGACAGAGGGCGGAAACCGGGCTGCGGGGGAAAACGCTCGTTTGCCGGTATTGATAAACGGACCTGGGCTATTTGTTGCTCTTGACGGTCTCTTTGGTCTTCTTCCTTCCGAGTAGCTCGTCGGCCTGCTCGAGGGTTTTGGGCGGCCATTGACCGCTCGCCTGAAGTTCTTTGAGGTGATCCAGTTGCTTGATACCCACAATCGTCCTGCACTTCGGGAACCGATTGCAGCCCATGAAGGGGCCTTTTTTGCCCCGTCGGATCACCAATTCGCCTTCCTTACATTTGTGGCACTTGATGCCCGTGCTCTCGGCGGGCGGCTTCGGCGGCAGAACGTTGCCCTGCTTGTCCAGCTTGAGCGTTGTCTTGCACTCAGGATAGTCGCTACATCCCAGGAACGGCCCGAATCGCCCACTCTTGTGGACCATCGGCTTGCCGCACGTTGGGCATTTGTGGTCGGTGACTTTCTCCTCGATCATCTTGCCGTCCTGATCGCACGGGCAGGCGAACGTGCAGTCGGGGTAGGCGGAACAGCTCAGAAACTTGCCGTTCTTGCCGAATCTGTACACGAGCGGCTTGCCGCACTGGGGACACTCGTATTTGCTGGGTGTTACTTCCGCCTTGGCGTGTTTCATCTCGGCCTGCGCCGTCTCGAGGCTTTCCTTAAACGGCCCATAGAAGTTCTTCAGAACGCCCAGCCAGTCGAGGTGCTGCTCTTCGATCTTGTCGAGCTGCTCCTCCATATAGCGCGTGAAGGTAATGTCCATGATCTTCGGAAAGTACTCGCTGAGTTTCTCGGTGACGATCTCGCCGAGGTCGGTAGCGAAGAATTTCTTGTCCCGCTGCTCGACGTATCTTCGCTCCTGGATCGTGCTGATGATCGCGGCGTACGTGCTGGGCCGGCCGATCCCTTCCTTTTCGAGCGTCTTGACGAGGCTGGCTTCGGTATATCGGGCCGGCGGCTTGGTGAAATGCTGCTCGGCTTTGATATCGACCGGCGCGAGCTTCTGGCCGACGGTCATTGCGGGCAACTCCTGCTCGCTCGACGTGATTCGCCAGACCTTCGTAAAGCCGTCAAAGAGCAGAACCCGGCCGTTCGTGCGATACCGACATTGGCCCACGGATGTCTCGGCCGCGATGTCCAGATTTGTCACGCTCCATTTCGCAGGCGACATCTGGCAAGCGACGAAACGACGCCAGACAAGATCATAGAGCTTGTATTGCTCGTCGGTCAGGAAGGATTTGATATCGGCGGGTCTGAGATCCACATCCGTCGGGCGGATCGCCTCGTGGGCCTGCTGGGCCGTTTTCTTGGAGGCGTAGACCTTGGCCGAGCCGGGCAGGTAGGCCGAGCCGAACTGCTTGTCAATATACTTGCGGACTTCAGTAACGGCTTCGTTCGACAGGTGAGTGCTGTCCGTTCGCATGTACGTGATGAGGCCCAGAGCGCCCATCGAGCCTAAGTCGATGCCCTCGTACAACTGCTGGGCGACGCGCATCGTCCTCTTCGCGGCAAAGCCGAGCCGGTTGGCCGCCGCCTGCTGCAACGTGGACGTGATGAAAGGCGCCGAAGGCTGGGAAGCGGACTCTTTCGTCTGCAAGTCGGCCAACTCGAACCGGGCTTGCTTGAGTGCGTTGAAGATCGGTTCGGCCTCGGCCTTGCTCGATGCTTTGAAATCCTTGTCTCCGACTTTGTACAGCTCGGCCTTGAAGGCGCTGTGCTCCGCCAGCCACTTGCCCTGTTGGGCCAACGTGGGCGGCTTGTCGTGCTCGGATTGCGGCCGCATGAAATCGAGCCATTGCTTGCTGTAATCGTTTTGGAGATCGGTCGTGAACACGCCAGGGATCAGCCAGTATTCCTTCGGCTTGAAGCGCCGAATCTCCTTTTCCTTCTCGACGATCATCTTGACGGCGCTGGATTGGACGCGCCCGGCGGAGAGACCCCTCGTGACTTTCTTCCACAAAAGCGGGCTGATCTGATAGCCCACAATCCGGTCGAGAATCCGGCGGGCCTGTTGGGCCATCACCTTGTCCATATCGAGCCGCCCGGGCTCGGCGAAGGCGTTCTTGATCGCCGACTGAGTGATCGCGTTGAAAATGACACGATACGTTTTGTTCTCGGGTATGCCCAACAACTGGACCAGGTGCCAGGCGATAGCTTCGCCCTCGCGGTCAAGGTCGGTGGCCAGAAACAGCTTGTCGCAGCTTTTCGCCGCCGTCTTGAGCTGCGTGACGGTGCGTTTCTTGCCGGGCATGACGTCGTAGGTCGGCTCGAAATCGTGCTCGATATCGACGTTGAGGCCCTTAGAGGGCAGGTCGCGCACGTGTCCCATCGAGGCTTTGACCTCGTAATCCGAGCCGAGATATTTATTGATCGTCTTGGCCTTAGCGGGTGATTCGACGATCACTAACGATTTTTTTGATGAGCTCGATTTTGCCATAGGTGCCAATTCAGTTTTCAGGTTTCATTCAGGGCTCTGACCCGTGGTTATATACGTACAATTCCACCCATCGGTCATTTCACGCCCAAAATTTAGAATATGGACAAATACAAATGCCCGCCGGGCATGTCAAGGGAAAACGATTATTGAGCCTTCAAGTAAGAAACGGCTTGCCGAGGAGCCCACTCACGCACCCCGATCCGGCGTATTGACCTGTAAGTCTGCCTAATGTACAGTATTATGCATGAGTAGATTAGCTGAGGCGAACATATTGGATGTAGGCATCCCCGAGCGAATTCGATCGGTGGAGAATATCTGGAACAGTACCGGCGAGTTGCCTGATGTCGTGACTCTGACGGACGGTCAGAGGATAGAGCGGGATAATCGTCTCAATGCGTGCCACGTACACCTCAACGTAGGGATTCCTGCGGGAGTAAGTACATCGGAGAATCCGAAAGCAGGCGTAGAAGATGAGCTTCTCGTCGTCTTTCGTGCGATGAGAAGGTCGCGTTGAGTCCAGCGGAGAGACGATGCCGTTTACACCGTTTCATATGGGCCCTGGGATTGCCGTCAAGGCATTGTTGCGAGGCAGCTTTAGCCTGATGGTCTTCGGCTGGGCGCAGATTGTGATCGACATCCAACCTCTGATCGTGATGATCTTGGGCGGGGCCCACCTTCATGGTTTCACGCATACGTACGTCGGCGCCACTCTGCTCGCGATCTTCGCGGGTTTCACGGGGAAGTACCTCGGGGAGATCGGACTGTTCATACTGGGCCTCGATCACCATCGGCCCGTCAAAATTGCCTGGTGGGTGGCGTTCTTGAGCGCCTTCGCCGGTACGTACAGTCACGTCGCGATAGACAGCATCGTGCATAAGGATATGCACCCGCTGTACCCATTCACGGAGTCTAACGCGTTGTTGGGAATACTGTCTGCGTCAGCGGTCTACCAGCTCTGCATCTACAGCGGCCTGGTCGGCGCGATTCTCTATTACTCAACAAGCTGGTACCAACGGAAGCGCAACAAAGCCTCCCAAGGGAGCCTCGCACGAGGCAACCATTAGTCAAAGGGACGTCCTCGGGTCGTGCAGGAGTTTGTCGAGCAGTGGTCTAAGGTTTCGGAGGGCATTGCCGCGGTGTGAGATGGCGTTTTTTTCCTCCCGGGTCAGTTGAGCGACGGTCTTGTTCAGGTGTGGCACAAAGAGGATCGGGTCGTAGCCGAAGCCATTAGCCCCGATTTCTTCGTTGGTGATCAGACCTTCAAGCGTTCCCTCTGTTTCGATTAGGACCGTTTCGGGGCTTGCCAGGCACAGGCGGCAGACAAATCGTGCGGTCCTTTGCTCTCGCGGGACGCCTTTGAGAAGCTCCAAGACCTTCGCAATATTTCGATGGTCGATGAGAGTTCGGTCAGTGCCGTCTGATTTGCCACCGGAGAATCGGGCCGACTTGACGCCGGGAGCACCGCCCAGGGCATCCACTACAAGGCCCGAATCGTCGGCTATTGTCCACACGCCGGCGGCCTTGGCGTAGCCCAGGGCCTTCTTGCGGGCATTCTGGGCAAACGTGGCGCCGTCCTCCACGACTTCCGGCATCTCATCGAAATCCGCAAGGCTCAGCCAACGCAGCTCTGTGCCAAGCATAGCTTGCAACTCAGCAATCTTGCCGCGGTTGGTGGTGGCGACAAGAATCTTCGGTTTTTCGACGGTCATTGATTCCGAACACCTGATAGGAATAAAGCTGTTTCTTGACGGGGTAACAGACTTGTTTTTGACAATAGGTCCTATGGGTCCTATAGGACCTATGTTGCTTCCAAGGACGCCGATCACGCATTTATCTTGTTCATCCTGTTATCCTGTCCAAAATCTTCAATCCCGTTATCCTGTCTAAATCCGGAATCTTGTCAATATATTTTGCCTTTTGCCGTCCTCTTCATTACAATTTGCTCTTTCGTTACCGCCCATGATGGTGACTTAGTATCTGGAGTAAACCATGGATTCAGGCAAGATTATTGGTGAAGGTATAACCTTCGACGACGTGCTGCTGGTTCCGGCCCTGAGCGATTTTGTGCCGAGCCAGGCGGACACCCGCACGCAACTGACCGATAATATCACGATCAATATCCCTATTGTCTCGGCCGCGATGGATACCGTGACCGAAGCGGCCCTGGCCATCGCACTGGCCCAGGAGGGCGGAATCGGCATCATTCACAAGAATCTCTCCATCGAGGCGCAAAAACGGGAGGTCGCCAAGGTCAAGCGTTCAGAGAACGGCGTGATTCTCGACCCCATTGCACTGTCGCCGAACGAGCCGGTGCGCAGAGCACAAGAGCTGATGGTTGAACAGAATGTCTCGGGCATCCCCATCGTCGATGGCAAAAAGCTCGTCGGCATCCTGACCCGGCGGGACCTGAAGTTTCTCAAGGACTACGACGTCGAGATCCGCAAGGTCATGGTCAAGGACAAGCTCGTGACGGGTCCGGCCGAAACCACGCTCGAACAGGCCAAAGAAATTCTCCAGAAACACAAGGTGGAGAAACTTCTCCTGGTCAACGGCAAAGGCGAGCTGGCCGGCCTGATCACGATGAGAGATATCGACCGCGTTCAGCAATATCCGATTGCCGCCCGAGACAAGCGGGGCAGGCTCCGCGTTGGCGCTGCGGTCAGCGTGCACGATTACGAGCGGATCGAAGCCCTCATCGCGGCGGACGTGGACATCATCGTGGTCGATACCGCCCACGGCCATTCACACAACGTCATCGAGACGGTCGAGAAGATCAAATCGGACTACCACATCGACGTCATCGCCGGGAACGTCGCCACGTCCGAGGCGGCCGAGGCTCTGATCGCCGCCGGAGCAAACGCGGTGAAGGTCGGCATCGGCCCCGGCGCCATTTGCACAACCCGAATCATCTCCGGCGTTGGCGTGCCCCAGGTCTCGGCGATTATCAACTGCGTCAAGGTCGCGGAAAAGAAGAGTATTCCCGTTGTTGCCGACGGCGGCATCCGCCAGTCCGGCGACATCGCTAAGGCCATCGCGGCCGGCGCGTCGAGCGTCATGATCGGCTCCCTCTTTGCCGGTCTCAGAGAAAGCCCGGGCCAGCTAGTCATATATAAGGGCCGGCAATTCAAGGAGTATCGGGGAATGGGTTCGCTGGGCGCCATGGTCAAAGGCTCGGCAGAACGATACGGCCAGAGCAGCTCCTCGGAGGTCAGCAAGCTCGTGCCCGAAGGCGTCGAGGGGCGGGTACCTTACCGTGGGGCTTTGGGCGAGTTCGTCTATCAGTTGGTCGGTGGTTTGCGAGCGAGCATGGGCTACTGCGGGGCGCGGAGTATCGGCGAGTTCCAGAAGAGCAGCCGGTTCGTACGTATCAGCGCCGCCTCGGTCAGCGAGTCCCACCCGCACGACATCCAGATCACCAAGGAGGCGCCAAACTACTCGGCCAGCCTTCCCTTCGAGGACTGAGAGCGGCGCGGGAATCAGGCGGCCCCGAGCGGCGCAGCGGTACGGAAAACGCCTTGAAAATTCATCCCGTTTGTGTAGACTGTCCGATGGTAGTGGAAGGACAAATGTCATGATACGTTCGATTCTTGATTCTTGGAAAAGATGGTTGGATTAATGCTGGATACTCCTCACAGTCAGACCTCGAGTGACCGGATCGAGCCGGCGCAGAGGATTAAGCGTCTGCCGCCCTATCTGTTCGGGCGATTGAACGCGCTCAAATTGGCGAAGCGCCAGGCGGGCGTGGACATCATCGATCTGGGCATGGGCAACCCCTCGGACCCGACGCCGCAGATCGTCATCGACAAACTGTGTGAAGCGGCCCAGGACCCGCGCAACCAGCGATATAGTGCCTCGCGAGGAATCGCAAACCTGCGAAGGGAGATCGCAAAGAAATACGCGTCCAAGTGGAATGTGGATCTCGATCCGGAAACGGAAGTCCTGGCCTGCATCGGCTCCAAAGAAGGCTTCAGTCATTTGTGTCTGGCGATGATGGGCCCGGGCGATACTGCGATTGTTCCCGACCCCGCTTTTCCCATACATAACTACGCGGTGGCGCTGGCAGGGGCCAATGTGGTCTCTGTGCCGCTGGGCAATGACGACGCGTTTCTGAGCAAGATCGCCATGGTCATTGAGAATATGTATCCCAAGCCCAAGCTCTTGATTCTCAACTACCCGCACAATCCTACGGCGATGACCGTGGATGAAGGTTTCTTCGAGCCGGTCGTAGAGCTGGCCAAGAAGTTCGGCGTAGCGGTCATCAACGACTTCGCTTATGGCGAGACCTGCTTCGATGACTACAAAGCGCCGAGTCTCCTCTCGGTCAAAGGAGCGAAAAATGTGGGAGTGGAATTCACCACGATGAGTAAGCCGTACAACATGGCCGGCTTTCGCATCGGTTTCGTCGCGGGCAACAGAGATATGATCGACTACCTCGCCACCATCAAGGGCTACTATGACTATGGTATCTTCCAGGCGATACAGATCGCCGGCATCATCGCGATGCGCCATTGCGAGGAGGAGATCGTCGTTCAAGATCAGAGATACCAATCCCGACGGGACGTCGTCTGCGAGGGCCTCGGACGGATCGGATGGCAGGTGGAGAAGCCGCGAGCGACCATGTTCGTGTGGGCCAAGGTGCCCAAGGAACATTCCAAGGGCAAGGGTAGTATCGATTACGCCATGGATCTTATGGAATACGCCGAGGTCGCCATCGCGCCGGGCCGAGCCTTTGGCGAGGGGGGCGAAGACTACATGCGGATCGCGCTGGTCGAAAACGAGCAACGTCTCCGCCAGGCGATTCGCAACATCAGCCGCTTCGTTCGCAAGACAGAGGTCCAATAAAAACGCTCCAGAGGCCAATCACTTGCGTTCTTGCTAACCACATCGCCCTGCTGGCCGGAAGAGGCTTGACTTTTCGCTGCCAATATGCTCTAATATGGCTATTGGGGGTATGAGTCTATGAGCGCTTGGCATTATTGGCGCGAGCAGTAGTGCACGTCGAAGCGGGGGACGGAATGTGATGAAATGGGGGATTCCCATCTCTGTCCTGCAGAGGGGCATAGTCTTGGCTGTCGCGGCCATTGCGCTTGGCCTGTGTGCGCCGGCGCGTGGTCAGGCCGAAGACGTTACGCTTCTTCTCAAGCAAAGCCCCGTTAGAGGCGGCGAAATCTCTCCGGTCCCAGGCATCTATCATTTCGAGCCGGATTCGCAGGTCGCTCTGACCGCTGTGCCGAAGCCCGGCTACCGGTTCCTTCACTGGCTGGGCGACGTCAGTGATCCCACGTCGACCAAGACGGTGGTTCGCCTCGACAGGCCCAAGGTCATCATCGCCGTGTTCGAGCAGAGTGACGATCATCTGGACAGGGGGGGCGGCTTGGTCGATGGTGGTGGTGGCGGAAGCCTGTTTCCGGCGCCGCTAGACCTAAGCTGGCCGGGCGGACTAAGCGCCACGGGAGGCGGCGCTCGACCCCAGGTGCCGGTCTACTCCTATCCCGTTGGAGGCAACCAGCCCGTGCCGGAGCCTGCAACAGGCCTGTTATTACTGGCCGGCGGTCTTCTCGCCTTCAGACGACGAGGCGCAAGGAAATCCTAATTTCGATATTCGAGCACCGGCCCTTGCGCCGTTTGGAAACGGGCAGCACGGACGTGAAAGTTCTCTTCATCTTGGCACGCCAAGTATTCGCTTGTTTACCGGTCATGTTCGGGAATATACCCCGCTCACACAAAAGAATCAACCCGGAATCCAGGAAATAGGGGAAGGGGACTCAGGTCGGCATCACCACCGAGAATGACCTGTGAGCATCAGCCGAGCCCGTGCTTCCACACTTTGCACCTCGCGGTGACGCTCAAGATGAACTTGAAGTCTACGATTTTCTGAAGACGGCGACGACGTTCTCGACTTCGACAACGAAAAGACGATTGTCGCCTTCAAAATCGACGGGGATCGCACCTTTGGGATTGAACAGGACCTTGTCGTATTGACGCAGCGGGATGTCCGGCGAATTCTCTACTTCCGCGGAGATCGTCACGACCCGCCCGGTGATAGTGGGGATTTCGATATTGTCCGGCAGTTGGATGCCGCCCTTGGTTTGCTTCTTATCCTCGTCCTTACGAATCAGCACACGTTTGCCGATCGGCTCGACGATTTCCAGCGGCCCTGCTTCGATTTTCCTGTCTTCATCCATTCTGCATTAGCACCAGAAAAACGGCCAATTTCGAACTCTTCGATAATAGATAGCAAACAAGAATTTCTAATGGGCGATACAGGACTCGAACCTGTGACCCGCTGATTAAGAGTCAGCTGCTCTGCCGGCTGAGCTAATCGCCCGAAATCTTAGGTAGCACACTCTAGCGGCTTTGGTTCGCTATTGCAAGAGTTTTTTCAACAAGGCTCGCTGGAAGTGCAGACGGTTCTCGGCCTGGTCGAATATGATCGATGCCGGCGACTCGGCCACCTCGTCCGTGATCTCGAATCCGCGGTAGGCGGGCAGGCAGTGCATGATCTTGACGTGTGGCGGCCCGGATTTGACCAGTTCGGCGTTGAGCTGAAAGTCGGCAAAGTCTGTCCGGCGCTTCTGCTTTTCATCCTCCTGGCCCATGCTGACCCAGGTATCCGTGTAAATGATGTCGGCGTCGCGAACAGCCGCGACGGGATCGTTTGTCTGCCGGGTGCAGTCGGGCGATACCTGGTTTGTCCTCTCGTGCGTCTCGGCCTCCAGATCGTATCCTGTCGGCGAAGCGACGGTGAGTCTCATACCCAGCTTCGCGCTGGCGTGGGGCAGTGAGCGAGGGAC
>JARRQQ010000137.1:0-14856 GCA_037381725.1 Sedimentisphaerales bacterium | reverse complement strand
ACGAAAAACAGCGCGATAGATACCCGACGTTCGTGGATTTCTACCCGGAGCTGGTAAGTGTGTTCAGAGGTCTATCCGAGAAGCATCTCGGTCAGGATTTCTACGCCATTCCCTTCAAAGGGACCATAAATGCAGCGGTGGTCGATCGAACGTCCGCTATACTGGTTGTCCCGACTAATGAGAAGGATAAGCGGGTCCAGGAGAAGATCCATTCCTTCGTCGGGAACATACAGAAGCGTTTCTTCAAAGGCAGACCCATACTCACAGATAAAGAAGCCCTGCAAAAGGATTTCCGGGATACCCGTGCGGATTGAATCCGACAGGATCGTAGCCGACAAGGTGTACGAGGGAGCCAATCTCAGATTTATCACGGCCTGGCCCAATCCTCACAATCCGGAAAAAGGGATGGTGTTCTACACCGCTCAGAAGGCGGAGAACGTCCTGAATATCAACAGTGTTTTCCACGGACCAACCGATTACGTCATCGCCAGAGCTGCGGAGCCCCTGACATCCGCGAACTACAACAAGCAAAACGGAACGTGGTCTCTCATACCGGTTGTTGATTCCGGGGCTGAAATCGAAAGAACCAAGTAATCCAAATACAATGAAAGGAACGAAAAATGAAAGCTCTTATCCGAACAATAGCTATATGTTGCGTCATCAATCTGGTTATGGCAGGCTCGATCCTCGCTTCAAACGCGGCCAGCGAAGAAGCTGCGAGTACCACTGAGCCAAAGGCTACGCTGCCGGATATCGCACAAAAGCAGACACAAGTCGCACCACACGTGGAGGTAGCACCCGTCCAGCATAAGACGGAGTATCGTCCCCGGGTCACGGTGCCAACAACCGGCGTGTTTCTGGGTTCTCGAACCGGCGGCAGCGGGACCGTTTTTGTCATCCCCTCGACAGAGATTAGCACCGAACAGATTGCCACCATCACTGAAGACATGAATATCATGTCGCGGATCCTCGACAAGAACCTCGACCAGGCTCATATCAACGTCGGCAGCATGCTTATCCCGAGGACGGATGCGTCACACGTTATCTTCGGGTGGGACAGGCAGGCTATGCAAGGAATGTATTTGCAGGGTTACGGAGCGTTGTTCCTGATGAAAGTGGACTTCCCGCTCTCGGCTCCGCCCAAGGCCGAGGAGAAGGCGGAAACGGCGAAGAAGGGAGAAGAGGGCGATCCGCTCTGGAAACAGATGAAAGCGGAAATGTATGAGCCGCAAGCACACAGGAAACAGAAAGGCAAACAACCCGTGAAGGAATATGACGCTGAGAAAGTCGAAACCCTCAAGACAACACTTGTCGAGAGTCTCAAGCACGCGGCCAACATCCGAAATTTGAAACCCGATGAATCGGTCATTCTCACGATCACGGGCAGCAGCGAGCCGTCCAGCGTCAAGACCATTGCAGTTTCTGGAACCAATGGCGTTGTGGTGGTCGATGATAACAACAAGATGAGAGTTCTCGGGGGGAACGCTTCGGACGATTCGTTCTCTTTACCTACGATTCTCGTCATTCGTGCGAAGAAGTCGGATATCGACCGCTTCTCCAAGGCCGATATCGACCTGGATCAATTCCAGCAGAACGTACAGATACTCACGTGTGCCTACCTGGCCGGCGAAGGGGGATTGAGAAATCCATTCACTGGTTACTATGGCTTAGAAATGAACCGTTAGCGAGCCGGATTCTCGGACATTAACGAGGGGGGGTGGTCACTTTACAGACTCAGGCCGAGCTCTCCAAGCTCGGCCTTTTTTATCTCAGAAATAGATTGTGGAAGGCTTCTGAAAAATTGAATGTTAGGCATACTTTTGGAAAGAAAAAATCCTGTTTCTTGATTTTCTCTTTCTAAAACGAGGTGTTTAATGCCTTGCGCGATAAAGTGTTATCATAGGGTAGCTCATTATTTTCAGAAAATCGAGAAACAGATTTTCTGAAATAATATATGCCTAACCTTCAGTTTTTCAGAAGCCTTGAATGCGGATGAGAGGAGTCGAACCTCCACGGGCCAAAGCCCACAGGCACCTGAAGCCTGCGCGTCTGCCAATTCCGCCACATCCGCGGCCCTTTGCCCCCCAGCCCCTTGGAACCGTCAGCGGCGGGGGATCTTCCCGGTCCTTGCGTTCAAATCAGGCCGGACACATCAAGCGCCTCATACTAACAATTTCCGCTGTTCCGTCAAGGCTTTTGTGTCCACCCGGGAAGGAAAAAGTCTTCGTGAGCGAAAATAAAGTCTCATAATATAGACGGCACGCCGACAACAGAAATATTCTTTTGTAGCACCTCACTTCTTCCTCCGACGGCCCGGCGTTCCGAGTGCGAGTACGCCGTCCTATAACAATACGTGCGTCCGCCGAGCGGCGTGATTCTCCCTTGTCCGCGCACTGTGCTCAGGGATTCGCGAGATTTAGCTAAGTCGGGCCCGGCCGATGTCCGAAAGTAAGGAAGCCGCGCCTTTTTGTTTTTTGCAGGGGTGGCAGTATATTTTAAGTAAGGGAGTGCAGGTGGACATCCAGACGAACTGAGGACGGTCATTGTGCAGACGAACACAAAAGTACCAGATGTCAACACCGGACTACCTTTCGGGGAACTGCTGGTCGCCAAGGGTTTGTTGGGCAAAGACGAGTTGGTCGCCGCGCTCAATCAGCAACGCGAGTCCGGCGGGCGTCTTGGCGAGATCCTTCTTCATCTGAAGATGCTGGACGACAACGAGGTCACCGCCGCTCTGGCCGAGCATTTCTCGATGGAATACCTTCGGTTCGACGAGCCCGCCGAGATGGCCCGGATCGATCGGAATCTCGCGCGTACCCTGCCGGAGAGCATCGCCAAAAAATTCTGTCTCGTGGCGGTCTACGAGGAAGGTGACAATCTGGTCGTGGCGATGGCCGACCCGCTCAACGTGGTCGCGATGGACACCGTCACCTTACGGTTGAAACGTCCGATCAAGCCGGTCATCAGCTCGGCGCGTGAGGTTCGCCAGGTCATCGAAGCGGTCTACCACGGCTCGGACCTCGAGGAGCAGCAGCTTCGCGACTTGGTACAGATCGAGGTCGACGGGGCGGAGATGGAAGACGACGTACTTCTGGAGGAAAGCGTCGAGCCGCAGGCCAGCGGGGAGGACGCCGCCAACAAGGCGCCGGTCATACGGTTCGTGGACTTGCTAATGAGCCAGGCCGTCAAGACCAGGGCCAGTGATATTCACATCGAGCCGCAAGAGACGTCAACGGTGGTTCGCATGCGCGTGGACGGCGTTCTTCGTGACATGATTCCTCCCGCCAAGAGGATGCAAGCGGCGGTCATAGCCAGGATTAAGATTGTGGCGCAGATGGACATTGCCGAGCGTCGTTTGCCGCAAGACGGGCGGTTCAAGATGAAGGTCTCGGGACGATCGATCGACGTTCGCGTCTCGACCATTCCGACGATCTACGGCGAAAAGGTCGTGATGCGTATCCTGGACCAGGCGGCGGTGAACCACGATCTGGACAAGCTCGGGATGGAACCGCACAGGCTCGAAGAGCTCAAGGAAAGACTGTCGCAGCCACACGGGATCCTCGTTGTCACGGGGCCAACGGGCAGCGGCAAGAGTACCACATTATACTCGGCTTTGACCTATCTGAAGGACCCGACGAAGAACATCACGACCGTCGAGGATCCGGTCGAATATCGCCTGGCGGGGATCAATCAGATTCAGGTCAGGCCGCAGATCGATCTCGACTTCGCCCGGTGCCTGCGTGCCATCCTGCGCCAGGATCCGGACATCGTGCTGATCGGTGAAATTCGAGACAAGGAGACGGTCGAGATCGCCATCAAAGCGGCGTTGACGGGCCACCTGGTTTTGAGCACGTTCCATACCAACGACGCGGCCAGTGCGATCAGCAGGCTTCTTTACATGGGCATTGAGCGGTACTTGCTGGCCTCGGCCCTGAATATGGTCATTGCTCAGCGCCTGGTCAGGCGGATTTGTCAACAGTGCAAAGAGCCCGTGAAGCCGAGCTCAGAAGTTCTCAAACGTCTGAAGCTCGATGGGCAGCGAGCCAAGGACGCGGTCTTCTATCACGGCCGCGGTTGCCATGCCTGTGTCGGGACAGGCTATCGCGGAAGGTTGCCGATCTTCGAGTTCCTGGACGTGGACGCTGAAATGAGCGAGAAGATCATTGCCGGACAGAACGAGACTCAGATACGGGCCGCGGCGCGCCAGCGGGGCTACGGAAGCCTCTTGGACAGCGGGGTCCACAAGGTATTGCAGGGTCTGACGACGGCTCGAGAAATCATCGCGGTGGCGGCGACGGGAAAAGAGTAAAAATGCCGCCACGGACGGAACATGGCGGCTTTGAGAAGGAAGAGACAAATGAAAAGCTACGGGTATGTCGCACGAGACTTGACAGGGGTCCTTAGGAAAGGTCTATTGGAAGCCGCGTGCTCCAATGAAGTGCTGAACCAACTTCGCAAGCAAGGATTTACGCCGATCTCCGTCAAGGAGATAGTCCCGACCACCGAGAAGAAGACACAGCGACGAGCCCGTCGCAAACGCATCAAATCGGCAGATATGGCCACCCTGTGCTGGCAGTTGTCCACAATGCTCCAGGGCGGAATCCCGATCACTACGGCTCTAACGATTATCAGTGAAGACACGGACAATCTGCTGCTTCAGGACATTTTCAATCAACTGTCTCAAAAGGTGAGTAAGGGCCAGCCGCTTTCGGAAAGCGTTGCAGAATTTCCGCGGGTTTTCAGCCGGCTTAGCTGCGCCATGATTCTGGCCGGCGAAACCAGTGGTAATCTGACGGCTGTCATGGCCAAACTGGCGAATCATTATGATAATCGCGATAAGATCGCCAAAAAGATCAAGGGCGCCATGGCTTATCCGGTGTTCGTGCTTTCATTTATCTGTCTGATTGTCATTTTCATCATGGCTTTTATCGTTCCGCGATTCCGAAAAATCTTCGACCAGATCGGCGGTACCATGCCGGCTTTTACTCGGGGATTCATGGCCTTTTACGACATACTCACCCATCACATTCACTATATAGTTGGCGCGATCTCCCTCGTGGTCGTCCTTGCTATCGCCTTCTCAAAGATCCCAAAAGGACATCGGTGGTTTAGCAAGATCAGCTTGACGGTGCCCCTATTCGGAAAGGTTGTCAGTCAGGGTTTCCTCGTCACCTTTTGCCGAACCATGTCCACGTTACTCAACTCGGGCGTTTCCGTCATCGAAGCCTTCAATATTCTTACGGGCATGACGAACAACGACATCATCAAATCAGCGATTATGCGGACCAAAAAGAGTATTGAAGGCGGCTCTAATATCGCCTCCAGTATGAGAGAGACGGGATTCTTTCCGAACATGCTCGTCAAAATGATACAGGTGGGGGAAGAAAGCGGCTCCACGGCCGACGTCCTTGATAGAACAAGTGAGCACTACGAGCGAAAAGTGGATACGATCATAACGGCTTTGATGAGCCTGCTGGAGCCCGTGATGATCGTAACGATTGGCGCGGTCGTGTCGGTTATTGTGATCGCACTGTATCTGCCGATCTTCACGATGTCGGACATGTAGACGGGAGCTTTTGATTTACGATTTATGATTTCCGATTGGGACGCACCAGCGCTGGCTGTCGCCGAACAGCGAAAATCGCATGTCGCAAATCTTTTGGATAGTGAAGTCGGACCTGGATTTGGCCGAAGAACAAGTGGGCCGGGCGAGGTACTTGGCCGCGAGATACATTACATCAAGTTTTTGGAGAGATGAAAATGAACTACAGAAAAGGCTTTACATTGGTGGAGCTCATGGTGGTGATCCTCATCGTCGGAATCCTGGCGGCGGTGGCCATCCCACTCATGCAAGGACGGATCGATAAGGCCAAATGGTCGGAGGCGAACGCCACAGCCGGCACGATCCGCACCGCGATTCGTGCTTACGCGGCTGAAACGAGCGTTACGACGGCTGCAGCCCTGGCCGGCAATACGATGGACGATGCGACTACACAGGCGGCACTAGGTTTCACAGCCAATGATCTGGAGGGAACCTATTTTACCGCGTCCGATTATGCGATTACGTCCGTGAGCGCTGACGGTATCGCCGTGATCACCGTGACCGCCAGCAAGGCGAATGCGCCGAGCGGCTCGTATGTACTGGGTGCAGACGGTAGCTGGACAAAGCAATAAGGAAGATCGCCTTTCACGGCAGGCTGGTGCCTGGAGGGATCAGATTTTCATTATACGTAATTTGTCGATGACGCTCGAGGGCAGGCACGTACGCCGACGCGGAGGATCGTCTATTGACCCACGTTCGCGGCGGTAATGCGTCTGGGTGAGGCAACATGTGGCTATGGTCGCTTTCGACCATAGCCATTTTCGAAATAAGAAGCACCCACGGTCCCGGGGACAGAGAAGCAGTCTCGTTTCGTACACAACGTCCCGTTCGGACTCCGATTCGCCCCTAAGATAGGGTGGAATGAACGCCCGAACAAAGCGGCGGTCCCGGGCGTTCTCACAGTGAGTCGGATCTAAGACAGCATGATTGGCGTGGGATTAACAGAGTTTTCCCAAGAAGACAGCTTTTCTTCGTTTCGATGGTCTTTTGTAGTAAAGTCTAAATAGGATAAGTCGAGAGAGTGAAGGGAGTCTTCGCAGTTCTGTTTCTCACTCTGGATTTCTTAAAGCGATGGTATCCCTACTCCATCAATTGAAATCCCGGCACTCGGAATTCCTTTCGTTTGGAAAACTAACAAATAGAGAGGATGTGGATGATGGTGGCTGTTAGAAGACGCAAATTTGCATCGGCTGTTTTCCTGGTTGAGGTGCTCGCGGCTTCGGTCGTTTTGTCCGTTGCCACCATAGGCGCAATGAGCTATGAATGTCATACATCCAGAAATGCTACAATAGCCCGCGCCCAAATCGCCGCCACACGTACCGGATAGCTAAAGCAGGATGCCCTGGCTACCACGACGGCATTCGGAAGTGTTGGCAGAAAAGCCAATCGTCTTGACTATGTACTCTATAACAGAAACGGCAGCGATTTTACTCCTGCGTTGCCGCAAACGGGAGACCCGCGGGAAGTGGTCTCCGGCGATGCGGTGGAGTTCAGATATTGGGACGTCGATCTTGACGCGAGCGACAGCCACGACTTGATGGACGTCACAAAGACGGCGACGGCCTACGCGCTGTTCTATCTCGACGGTGATCGGTTGAAGGTTGACTCCGACCCGTATCCGCCCGGGGCGGGAAGTTCATCCCTACCCCCGCCGGCTGCCATAATTATCGGCCCGGCGACTAAGGCTCAACGCGCCTTCACTAAATCCGCATAATTTCAATTTTCAAGTTAAATCCTCACCCTTTTAAGCCGATGAACAGAGCAAAGTGAAGCGAAACGCCTACGGAGAATGCGTTCGGGATTGAGGAGCCGCTTTGCGAGAAGGCGTGGCAGGGAAGGATGGAGATCAGCCGATGGGGGTTTGGCTCTCGTTCCTGAAATTTTTCCAAGGGATCAATGAACGTGGATACGAAACGAACATTTCACATAAAGAAGGATACCGTCCTGGGCCTGGACATCGGCTCATCCGCCGTCAAGATGGTGGTGGTGAACGAGAGCAAGGCGGGCTATGCCGTCACTGACGCCGCCATCGTCCGGACGGTTGCCGACGGCCTGAGCGTCGCCGACCGTCGGGCCAGCGTCGTCAACACCATCCGCGAGTGCTTCGGCCGGCTACACACCAGGACGAAATACGCCGTCTGCGGCGTGAGCGGCCAGGAGGTCGCCGTCCGGGATTTCGAATTTCCCCCCCTTCAGCCGGACGAGATCGCGTCAGCCGTGTCACTCGAGGCCTCCCAGGTCTGCCCGTTCAACGCGACGGACATCGGCGTTGACTACCAGGTGATGCCCAACGACGAGGCAAGAACAAAAGGGATCCTGGTTGCGGCCACGAACACCGTGGTCGCCCATAAGACCCAGATGGTCAGTGACGCGGGTTTGCGGTGTGTCCTGATGGACGTGGACGGACTGGCTCTTCTGAACTGTTACAACGGTTCGACCCGCCGACATGAGGAAGACCCGACCGACGGGGCCGTCGCGATTTTGAACATCGGCGCTTCGCACACGACTCTGGCGATTGTCGGTCAGAGTGGCTGGCCGTTCATCCGTGACATGAGCCACGCCGGTGACGAAATCATCATGCAAATGGCCGCTCTGAACGAAACGTCTCCGGAGAGGATCAGGGAAATCTTGTTCTCTCCCAATGGCGCCGACGAGCTGAATCTGGGCGACAGCCTGAAAAGGACCTGTCAGAAGTTAGTCAACGACGTGACGGGAACGCTGCGCTACTACGCGGCTCAGGCCAAATCGGCGGAGGTGGACAGGGTTCTCGTGTGCGGGGGATTTGCTCCGGCGGCGGGATTTCTGGACCTGTTGAACAACCGGCTTGGAATCGAAGCAGTTCTCTGGAATCCGTTTGACGGCGGGTCCATCAAACTAGGCCGGCATTGCGAGGAAATCTGTGGAACGACGGGAACGGCGATGGTGGTCGCCACAGGTTTGGCGATGAGAACCATCGCCTGACGCGGAACAAACCGAGAGTTGAGCATTGCATGAGCAAATACGACGTAGCATTTACTATAGATTTGTTGAACGGACAAGGGGTACCGCTCAAGACCAGGCCGGGCGGCATTGTGATTGTCGCCCTGACCGCTCTATTGCCCGTTCTTCTCGCTTTGGGGACGTTCGGCTTCTATCGGAACAATGAAGTCGTCCTCTCACTGAAGCACCGCGAGGTGGCCAAGAACGAGGCAAGCATCGCCACGTTCTCGGAGGCGCTCAAGAAACGGGACGCGTTACTGAAGGAGAAAAGTGTTTACACCGCCTGTCTGGGGCAAGTCGGCACTTCCCTCAAGAACTACGTTCAAATGGTCGCCCATCCTCGTGACGGTCGTGGAAAATATGCCCGAATCGGTGGTCCTGACGTCGCTGGAAGTCGAAGTCAAGACCGTCAAGAAGGACGTTCCTAAGAATGACGGTTCGAATGACACGAAGAAGATCGACGTC
This sequence comes from Sedimentisphaerales bacterium, assembly GCA_037381725.1. GTDB lineage: Bacteria > Planctomycetota > Phycisphaerae > Sedimentisphaerales > Anaerobacaceae > JAFGTG01. The sequence goes on along the minus strand of JARRQQ010000137.1, from coordinate 5,810 downwards.
CCCGCAAGGGTGATGCGCGTGAAAGTCAGCGGGGCGCCTCAATGCGACTGCGACGGAGCGGTCAGAGACTTTCAGGGGCGGCTTCAGGCTTCGGCCCTTCTCGGGCCGAGGCTCGAAAATATAAGGGTTTCGCGGGACTCTGAGGAGGTCGAAGGCGTCGATGTCTTCTCCTATGAGATCACGTGTGTGTTCAAGCCGGGAATGTGACATGGCCTTTATCCAGGTATACAAAACGTATTTGATGCGAGCCGCGATTGTGTGGGCAGTCTCGCAGGCCCTGTGCCTTCTGGCCTATATGATCGTACTTCGGCCGCAATACAACGCGTGGCGGCGCCTCGAGGGCACTCTTGCTGAGCAAAAGCAGATCTATGCCTCCGCCCAGAAGGCCACGCAAGAGCAGAGCAAGATGGAGTTGGCCAATCAGATTCAGCATCTACGCGACCAGATGAGCCACTTCGTCATCGATCGAAAGCAGTTGCCCGACTTGACTTTCGACATCAGTCAGATCGCCAACGAAAAGAATCTGACCTTGCAGAGCGTGGCAACGCGCACCCGGACCGGCGCGGGCCGGGGCGGTCTTAGCTCGGACACCGATGCCGATCATCTCAGCGAGCATCATATTGATGTTAAGTTCAGTGCCGGATTCCTCCAGTTCGCCGCCTTCGTGAACGCTTTGGAGAGACACAAACCGGTGCTGTTCGTCGATCAGTTCGAGATCGCACGCTCGAAGCGGGATGATTCCCTCTATCAAGTGAGTCTAGACGTGGCGGCTCTTGTCAGACAGCAGCCGGACAAGCAAACAGACGATGCGGCTTCAGTATCAACTCTCAGTGCGAAACTATGAAAACGATAGCCATAGCAAATCAGAAGGGTGGTTGCGGCAAGACAACGACCGCCGTGAGTCTCGCGGCGGCCTTTGCCAAGAGCGGCGCCAAAACCCTGTTGATCGACCTCGACTCGCAAGGCCATAGCACGATTGGATTCGGCCTGGACCCTGAAGAGATGGACCTCACGATCCAGGATGTACTGCTGAACGCGCAGGTCGGGATCGCCGATGTAACCAGAACCACCATGCTCAACGGTCTCGATCTGGTGCCGGCCAACGCCCTGCTCGCCGGTTGCCAATGGGACTTGACGAGCATTGGCACCTTGGCTGAGCAACTGGGCGCGCTCGAGGACAGGTACGATGTCTGCTTGATCGATTGCCCGCCATCCTTCGGCACGTTGACCCTTAACGCGTTGTTCGCCTGTGACGGCGTCCTCGTGCCCGTCCAGGTGCACTATTATGCGATGGAAGGCTTGAAGCAACTGTTCGAGACGATCAACGCCGTCCGGAGCCGCTCTGAGTCCCATCAGGTGCGCGTCTTGGGCATCTTGCTGACATTCGTTGAGGGCAACACGCTGCTCAGCAAAGAGGTACAACAGCAAATGCGGGAATACTTTGGCGACCTGGTATTGGGGACGGTTGTCCATAAGAGCGTGAGGTTGGCGGAAGCACCGAGCGCCGGTGAGCCGATCTTCGCCTATGCGCCTCGAAGCAGGGCCGCCCAGGAGTATGCGGCGGTGGCTCGCGAAGTGGCACAACGCTGGACTCCGGCCGAGCAAGTCGGGACGTCGGCACAGGAAATGGCTCAGCCCCAGACTCCGGGGAGCGAACCGGCGGCTGTAAGGCTGGGGTCAGGTCAGGAGTGAACCCATGGCTAAGTCTCGCAAGAAGAAAGTAGGGGTACACAAGAAAGTCGCTTCGGTGTTCGAAGGGGTGACTATTCCCGAACGCGAGGGCGAGCAGGACTCTTGTAACAAACGCGCGTCGGAAGGTTCCCATGCCGTTCAGCCGGGACAGGCCCTCGCGGACTCCCTGATTTCAAAAAGTTCCCAGAGGAAGAAGGTCCCACGATCAAAGGCTTCGGCCGACAAGACTCTTGCGGGTCACGTCAATGAGCTGTTTCGTGAGATGGAGACCCCCGAGTCTCCCGCGCTCCAGGATTCTTCGGCGGAGCCGTTCGACCATACTGACGTCAAGCCCGACAAAGCGGCGCGGGATCGCACGGGGGACGTGCCCTCAACGCCGAAGAGCATCGAGCATCCGATTCCGCCTCGTCCGTCAAAGAAAAAACGTTCGAAAAGCGGGGACGCATCGGACAAATCCGCCCCGGGTCGAATCGCGAGCGTCCCTCCGAAACTGACGGCGCCCGAACCGCCGACCCCGGAGCTTACCCTGGCGAAGGAATCGCCGCAAACGACAGACTTGTCAGACAAAATCGAGCCAGATCGCGAGGCTGAAGTTCCTCTCCCGTTGACTACGCCCGACCAGCCGGTTAAACCACCATCCTCGGAACCCGAGGCCGAACACGCGTCGAAGCCGGTCAGCAAGACCGCGCCGGAGCGTGAACCTGACGACCCCTCACAGATAAAGAGCCTGGACGATCCGGAGGCGAAAGATGCGCCGCAGGAAGAATCGGGGCACGTCGATAAACCGTCGAGCCAAAGTGGAGCGAACCAAACTGATGACGTTCTCGAGACCACGCTGAATCGCCTGATCCCGCAGAGTTCTTCACAGGGAAAACACCGGCGGCCCGAGAGTGTCCCAGGCGGAGCTATTCCGAGCCAAAAGAAGCGGGTCCCGCCGAAGTCGGCCGTTCCCGATCATCCGATGACGGAAGTCTCGTCAGAGACCGTGCCCGAACGAGCCGAGGATCGACAGGTTGAGACTGAAGCCGCCGGCAAGGTGGACAAGAAGCCCATCTCGCGACCAGCCGCGGAACATCGCTCTTCGCCCGGCTCGCTAATGAGCAGGCTCAGCCGGGACGAGACCACCTCGGACGCGGGCGATTCCAGTCACCGCCCCGAAGTCTCCCCGGCGCCGAAACGCGTTAAGCCGCCGGCGTTGCGAGGCGCCGCCACTGAGAAACGATACAGACCGGAAGTCCCGCCGACCCAGCCCGCTGCGCGTGCGCAACGCGAGGCTCCGGCCGCGGCGGAGCCAAAGGGGCCGTCCCGCCAGCAACAAGTCAGCGAAAAGCTCTTCGCGCCCAAGGCGGGCGTCAGTGCCGCCAGGCAGAAAGTCATGGTTCTGCTGATTCCCATTCTGGCTATCATTCTGATCTTCTTGTTCAGACAAGTCCTCAGCAAACCGCCGCACAAGACAAAAGGGGACGACGCCAAGGATGCTGGCGTCGCCGTCCTGGCTAATCCCGCCGGCGTCATCGACTGGAAGGTCCCGGATCCGTTGCCGCCGATAACGAGAGACCCGACCAAGCTCCCGGCCCAAAGCGATGCACCGCCACCGGACGAAGAACCAAATGAACCGGTCGAAACACCTAAGATCAAACTCATCAACGTGGGAACCATCGTATTCTCACGCGACAAGGCGTCAGCGATCGTGAACGGCCGAATCGTTCACGACGGAGATATTGTCAACGGGGTCACCATCGTGAGGATAGACCAGGACAGCATACAATGTGAGAAGGACGGTGAAAAGTGGGTCGAGAAGGTGCGTGATTGAACCTGAAAGTGTGCAAAAACAGTTTCCATAAAGAAGGATTCAAAAAATGAGAGGAACCACTATGAAAAGCCTGACGACAAAATCCCACGGATGGTTTCTATTGGCTGCCAGCGTATTGGCTTGTGGGTGTTGTCTGTCCGCCCTTGCCCAGGAAGGCGATTCACAACAGACAGGCGGAAAGAAGGTGCCGAGCGACCTTGATCAGCGGATGCAGAAGATCGTATCCATCGACGCCAATGACGAGCCGATCGGCCTCGTGATTCAGCAACTGGCCGATCAGGTGGGCGTGGACTTCATCATAAGCCCGCAAGTCACGGGAAATGTTACTGTTTCGCTGACCGACGTCACGCTCAAAGAGGCGCTGCAGAGTATTCTCGCCGTGAATGGCGCCGCCTACATCGCCGGCGAGAATGTCATCCAGGTCGTGCCGCGTGAGGAGTTGCCCGCGATATCTGAGAGGCTCGTCACGCAGACGTTCGAGATCATCTATGCGGACGTTGAAGCGGTCGTAGAGGCCCTGGAAAAGTTCAAGTCACCTCAAGGATCGGTCTCCTTCATCCAGGGCACCAGCTATATCATCGTCACCGATACTGAGAACAAGATCAAACAAGTTGCGGACCTCCTCTCCAAGATCGACCGCGTTACGCCCCAGGTCCTTGTGGAGGTGAGAATCTACGACATCACCAGCAAGGACAATTTCGATCTGGGCGTCGAATGGAACGCGGGCCGGCGGACCAATTATGATTCGCTCGGTAACATCATAAACGACGACATCACCGTCAGCCGGGATGGCAGCCCCACCTACCTTGATAGCCGGACCGACCCGGCTCTTTCGAGTGGTTTCGAAGGTGCGACGAACAAGACCGCCGACGCTACATTGGGATTCTTGCGATTCGGCGTGCTCAATGAGCACGTGAATATCGACGCGCAGTTGCGGGCCGAAAAGGAAGACATTGACGCCAAACTGCTCGCGAATCCGAGAATACTCGTCCTCGACAATGAAACCGCTCTTTTTGATATCGTCACCGAGCATCCCTACGTGGAGAGAACCATTACATCGGGCAGTGTGACGGAAAATGTGCAGTTCAAGAACGTCGGTGTTAAGCTCGAGGTGACGCCCCACGTCGCCAGAGACGGAATGCTCAGATTAGACATCGCACCGGAATTCGGCGTCGTCGTCGGCCAAGTGACCGTCTCTTCGAGTGATGTGCCGATCGTCGATACCCGCAAGGTCAATACGGTGGCCCTTGTGAGAGACGCCCAGACCGTCGTTTTGGGCGGCTTGCGAAAGAAGGACGCCACCCAGCAGATAAACAAGATTCCGGTGCTCGGGGATTTGCCCCTGCTCGGCCTGCTCTTCAGATTCAAGGGCGAAGCCACCGTCACCACGGAACTGGTAGTGTTCATCACGCCCCACATCGTGGTCGAGCCGGTCATGTCGGATGACGAGCAGACGGCTTACAATAGCACCCATATCAAGGGCCCGACGCCCGTAGTTACCCAGGCTGAGAAAGAAGATATGAAATAGCCTGCACCTTCGGCAGAAGAAATTGAAATCTCGTTGAGCCATGCTACGCTGCGATAGCTAGCATGGCTCAATGACTTTTGCAATACATGCAACGCCCAGCCGTTCAGACCGTTCACGTTGAACCCAGCCGACGCGCAGTCCACGAACGAACACTGGGTCAACTGGATGGAGTAAATTGGCTTTGTTTTTTCAATTACCGCCGAGATCGCCGGGACCGGGGAGGCCAAGGAAACAGTCATTGCGAGGCCCGAAGGGCCGTGGCAATCTCTGGTGCCGCGAACCAGAACCTCCTACCACTTCCAAAATTGGCTTTGTTTTTTCAATTACCGCCGAAACCGGAGAGGTCGCCGAGGTGAGATGTATTACTTTTCCTTATCATTACATTACTTTTGTGAATACCCCCTCCCCGTGCTCTCAGCGTTCCCGGCGGTAAAACTTGTCCGGCGCTCCGTGTGACGGATTGGCTTTGTTTTTTCGACTGGATAACAGGATGGACGGGATGCAAGCTGACCAAACTGAATGATTCATGGCCGAATATGTATTTCTCTGTAATTTTAGACACAAATTTACATATTTTTATACAGTTTTCAGCCACAGAGCGCCCAGAGAACACAGAGAGAATAACTTCAAGCCACAGATTTCACTGATGACCGCAGTCTTGTTAGCCACAGAGGGCACCGAGGTCCCAGAGACGATAGTCAACTTGTGCGTTGGGTACAGTCAATAGTAAATCGTCAATAGTCAATACCAAAGGTCTCCTGTGTCCTGTCTCTTGTA
>JARRQQ010000136.1:0-12479 GCA_037381725.1 Sedimentisphaerales bacterium | reverse complement strand
TTCGAGAATGTGTGTCGAGACGATGATGCACTTGTTTTTCGACATATTGTTAATGAGCTTTCGGACCTCGTATTTCTGGTTGGGGTCCAGGCCGTCGGTCGGCTCATCGAGGCTCAACACGGCCGGGTCGTGAATCAGCGCCTGAGCCAGGCCCACGCGCCGCTTGTAGCCCTTTGATAGCGTCTCGATCGTCTGATGATATACCGAATCGATCGAGCACAACGGGACGATTCGGTCGAGCGTTTGCTTGCGCTCGCGGCCCTTGATCTCGCGGACGTCGCAAATGAAGTTCAGGAATCCTCCCACCGTCATTTCGGGGTACGCCGGCACGTTCTCCGCCAGATAACCGAGCGATTTTCTAACCCCGACGGAGTCCTCGAGGATGTCGTGTCCGCATACCGTGGCCGTGCCGCTGTCGGGTTTGAGAAAACACGCCAGGATTCGCATCGCGGTCGTCTTGCCCGCACCATTCGGCCCGAGCAGGCCCAGAACCTCTCCCTTGCCGACCTCGAACGAGATGCCGTCCACGGCGACGACCGGCCCGAAGCTGCGCCGAAGGTCTTTGACTTGTATCATTTCCATCTCCACAAAACATGAACGTGTCTGTGTTAGGCCGACAGGCCGTCGGGAAACCGGGAAGGGGCGATCAAGGCTGGTCTCAAGGGCTTATCAGGATGTCAGGGAAGTCCACGTGCCCGGCAGACACGTCAGTACGTTCCCGATACCCTAAGGGGATCCCGATATTCTGCACCCTGACAACCTGGTGACCCGATATCCCTATTTCATAATTCTTGTCCCGAACTCTCCCTCTCTCCGATCTAAAAACAGGATAGTGTACTTAGAAATTCTTGACAGTCAATACCCATTTTCGGATTATTTTGTTCGGAAGTAATGACCAGAAAAATCGCAGGCGTTATGAGCAGAGTGGCAACGGTAAGATTCGTCGATTATCCCAGCAGCGTTGCGCAGGCTCTGGACTTGATCGACGCACCGGCCAGGCTGCCCCAACACGGGCTTATCATCATCAAGCCGAATCTGACCAATTCCTCGCCGCCGCCGGTCACGACGAGCGTCGAGGCCGCTGAGGCGATTTATCGGTACTGCAGAGCACACACGAAAGCCCGGATCGCCATCGGCGAGGGCTGTGGAAGCGGCCGGACGGCTGACGTGTTCGCCGCGCTCGGGTATACGCGCCTGGCTGCAAAATATGGTTTGGAGCTTATCGACTTCAACGAGGCTGAAAGCGTGCCGCTCAAGGACAGCGCGGCTTTGCAACTCAGAGAATTTCATATGCCGAGGATCGTGCAGCGGGCGTTCCTCATCTCGCTGCCCGTATTGAAGGACCACAGCTTCACGACGACCACCATCGCAATGAAGAACATGTTCGGCCTCGCTCCGGGCAGATTCTACGCCGGCGGATGGAACAAGGCGAAGCTGCACCATCCCTCGACGGACAATTCCGTCGTGGACGTCTGCCGATACAAGCGGCCCGACCTGTCGGTCGTGGATGCCTCCGTTGCTCTGACGGGAATGCACCTGGCTGGCAAAAAGAAAAAGCTGGGTCTGATCCTTGCCGGCTTCGACCCCGTAGCTGTAGACACTATCGGCACCCAACTCCTCGGCCATAACCCCCAAGAACTACCCTATCTGACCCTCAGTCACGGCTTCCTCGGCGACATGGATAACATCGAAACCGTGCGCGTCTGACATTACGTACCCCAGCGGGATTAAGGCGTGAACCACAAGGCTCGGAAGGTTTTTTTGTGGGGGTCGAGGAGGAATTTGTTCTCGCAGGTGCCGTCGTTGCGGTATTTGCCTTCGGCGCACTCGTGCGGGCCGGCTACTTTGATAAGCAATGAACCGTCGTCGCTCAAGAGCAGCAATCGATTCGAGTTCTCGAACGGGATCAGTGCTTCGGGACTGAAATTGCTTGCTATTGCAGTGAGTTTCTGTGCGAGGGTCGGCTGGCCTTCTTTCTTGCCCGACCAACGGTATAGAGCGAACTTGTCACTTTCATCAGCCGCCCCCGCGACAATGAAGTACGTCTTGTGAAACGGCGAATACTCCATGCTCCTGATTCCGAGCCCGTCCAGGTCCCACAGCATCAGCTCGCCCAAAACCGGCGACTCACCCGCTTCAATAACGCGGTCCGGATTGAGCAAGGGTACGACGAGAGCCGCTCTTCGGCGAGTGAGTTTATCCACGGGGCGGGGATTTCTGAAGCCGATATAGATCGTCTTGCCGTCGGCGGAGGCGCAGAGGCCCTCGATGTTGAGTCCCTCTCTCTTGGGTGCGAGCTTCTCTCGGTCCTTTTTCTTCAGTTTGGCGTATAGTCGCGTAGCCTTGGCCAGCCCCAAGCTGGACGCCGTTTTCATTTTCAGAAGATCCTCCATGAGGGTTTCGTACGGCTTGCCGGCCGGGCGGATGGTGACATGCTTGTTGTCGACGTTAACGTCGGTAGCGAAGAAGCGGTAGCGGCTGGACCTGAGCTTGCCGTCTTTGTTCCGGCCGTGCGAGGTGATCCAGTAGATACGCCGGCCGATTTTCGTCGCCCCCTCGATATCCGCCTCCGGATGGTCCGGGTCGACGTCCAGAAAAGCCGTCATGTCATAGGAGGAAACCGGAAGCCCCGGCTGCGTGGCACTGTACACCCTGAGCACGTTGTTCTCGTCGTCGGCCACGATGAATCTATGGTCGTTTATAGCAACCGCGCCCGAAGCGTCACTGGCACCGCGAAAGACGAGCGGCTTGCCGACGGCCGTATCGAAACAGAATAGGGCAACACATATTGTCCAAAGGATGGTCTTCATCTTGGTACTTGGTTGTAAACGAGAGGATCGAGTTATCAGGAAATTAGGGAGCGGGTATCAGGGAAACAGGTTATCAGGTAGCTACCCGGGCAGCCGCCTCCTTTGCTGATATCCTGTTTTCCTGATAACCTACACCCTGATACCCTGATTCTCTGATACCCTTCTTTGTCGTCCGGTAATCAAAACTACATCTGCTTGACGTCTGCGGTCCAGGCTTCGTGCAGCTTCGTGAGCCGTTCGACGATCTCCGGGTGGGCATCGGCGATACTCTTCGTCTCGGTGACATCCTTGGACATGTTGCTCAGAAAGTCCTTCACCTTCGGGATTTTTCGGCCTTTGTAGTCCGTGGCTGGGCCGTTGTGGACGAGTTTCCAGTCGCCCTGACGCACGGCCCAATGGTTGCCGGTTTCCCAATAGAGGATGTCGTGAGGCGACGGGGCGTTGGCTGACCTGATCACGGAGGTGATGCTCTGGCCGTCGATCTTGCGGTCCGGCGGTTTGACGCCGCAATATTCGGCGATGGTCGGCATCCAGTCGATGCTGACGGCGACCTGGTCGCGGACGGCGTTTTGCGGGACGCGTCCCGGCCACGAGACGATACAGGGCACACGAATGCCGCCTTCCCAGAGCGTGAATTTGTGGCCACGGTAATCGCCGGAGTTGCCGCCGCCCCCGAACGTTCGCTGCTCGACGGAATGGCCGTGATCGGGCAGCCAGATGATGAGGGTGTTGTCCCGCAGGCCCGATTCGTCCAGATGCCGCACGACTTGGCCGACCATTTCGTCCATCGTGGAAACGAACGTCGCGTACATTCGGCGCGGCGCCTCCATGTCCTTATATTTCTCGCGCCACTTAGCCTTCCCCTGCAAAGGGTAGTGCGGCATGTTGATGGCCCAATAGAGGAAGAAGGGCTTGTCTCGGTTGGCGTCGATGAACTCCTTGCACTCATCGACCATCAGATCGCCGAAATATTGGCCCTCGTACCAGACCTCTTTGCCGTTGCGCCACAGAGGCCGTTGGGCATCGTCTCCGGCGTATATCCCAGGTGCCATTTGCCGACGTGGCCAGTCACGTAACCGTCGGCTTTCATCATCTCGGCAATCGTCACCTGCTCGGTGGGCATCCCCGCGTGACCTGATTGTGAAGAGACGTTCCCCGGCACGCCCGCTCGCTGTGGATAACGCCCTGTCATCAGAGCCGCACGCGACGGTGAGCACACCGGCGCCCCCACGTAGAATTGCGTGAACCGCGTGCCTTCTCTGGCCAGCCGGTCCAGATTGTCCGTATACAGGTCCTTCGCGCCATAGCAGTTGAGATCGATCGATCCCTGGTCATCCGTGAAGATCAGCACGACGTTGGGTTTGCGGGCTGGTCTTTGGCGGCCGAGTAACGCTTGCGGGATCATGAGCGAACCAGCGGCCGCACCCAAAACTCTCAGAAATTCCCTTCGTGTTTGCCGGGCCATTTTTTCTCCTGCTAGTAATCCTTGAAACTCCACATCCAGTGGGGCCAATCAGTCGGCTTGGCGCCGCCGGCTTTCGTCCAGATGCTTATCGTGTCGTAATTCGTGTTCCACTTCAACGTCCACAATTCCTTGAGCCCGATTCGCCTGACCGAGACATCGAGAAAGACGGCATTCGTCACTCCGTTGTGCCGGTTGAGGCAGACCCGTCGCATGTTGTTGTCTCGCCAATCGCCTGTTCCGCTGTCCGTGTTGCCCTCGTACTCCGGCGGATCGTCGTAATGCTGCGGTCCGGCGCCGTACCACGAGCAATCCTGAAACAGCGGAATCCGATCGACGCCTTTGACGTTCCGGCCCTTCCAATATCCCTCCTGCGACTGGTTTTCGGCCCGGTTGTAGACCCAGCGGTTCAGCCCGTAGCTTCCGTAGTCCGTCTGCTCGACGTAATCGGCGTCCAGCGAACTCTCCCCCCAGGGTCCATAGGTGCCGTCAGTCCTGTTGGGATTGGCCGCCTCCGGGCAGCAGGCACTTAGCTTGCGGTCCCTGGCCTGGCTTTGCAGGGCGTATCGCCACTGGCCGCTACTGTCGCCATAGGCGAAGGCCCCGTCGTAGTCGTCCATATACATCGAAAAGATCAGCCCCCACTGGCGTAGATTCGCCTGGCATGCCACGGCCCTGGCCTGTTTCTTGACGCGCTGGAGGGCCGGCATCAGGACAGCGAGCAGCAGGGCGATGATGGCGATCACCACGAGCAGCTCGATCAGGGTGAATCCGCGGCGAAGGCCCGTCCTTCCAGGCTCGGAAATCTCCGTTCCGCTTTTCGTGCAGTTGTTTCGTTTCGACAGACCGCACCCGCGCCCGTAGGCCCCCGTGTCCACTTGCCTGTGCCGGTCAGTCCCGTGCAAATTGAACCACGCTATCATACTTGATATTATGGGATGAATCGCTGAAAAATTCAATAGTTCAGTCGCCGATAGCCGGACCATTTCGCCTGTTGGGGCACGTCAGGCGGTTTTTTATTGACAGAACGGGTATTTCCTAATACTATAGGGGTCTACGGACGAAGAATAACGTAACGGATTGTTACACGTGTCCGCATCCGGTGGGCAGCAAACGGCCTGAAACGGGCTACTTGGAGGTCAGGGGCCGCCTAAGCTAATCTTATCTGCGAGGTGAGCCGAGGATGGTTTGGTGTTAAAACGAATGCACTTTTTGGAGATACTTTAATGTTCAATGGAAAGACAGCCGTCGTGCTTGCGGTAACAGCACTTCTCATGGCCAACTCTTGCCCCGCTCAGAGCGTTGAAGAGCACTGGGGCGACTTCCTGCACTATACGAGGATCGGCCGGTTCGATATGGCCAAGGGGCATGCACAGGCGCTGCTGGACAGCAATCCGGACCCCCTGGAGATGCTTAAGCTGAGCCAGGAGAATCCTCAGGGTTACCAGCTTCTGGTCAGAGTCCACGACAATGCCCCCGATCCCCAGATGGCTGACCTGAGCGGCAAGATTCTGGCTCTGATCGAGCGAGGCCGATTCATGGAGCGAACCTCGCCGAAGATCATCGCGGCGGAGGTCAGACGGCTCAACAGCACCGACCGTGGCTGGTTTATCGCGGTGGATCGGCTCCGCAACGCGGGCGAATATGCGATTCCGTTCATGCTCGACGCGATGACCGAGGCGATGAACGACCCCGCCCGGCAGGACGAGCTGGCCAATATCGCCCGGGCGCTGCCCCAAATCGGCAAAGACGCGATCCGGCCGCTTGCGGCGGCTTCACAAACGACCAATGTACCCCTCAAGGCCCAGATCGTCATCGCCTTGGGCAAGATCAGCTACCCGCAAGCGCTGCCCTATCTGAAATACGTCGTCGAGAACGACGATTCCGCCGAGCTTAAGCAAATGGCCCAGAACAGCATCCGGCAGATCGATCCCTCCATGGTGGACGCTCCGGCGGCCCAGTTGTTCTACAACCTCGGTGAGCAGTACTACTACCACGCCGCGTCGCTGGCGCCCCCAGAGGATGCCAACTTCGCCAACATCTGGTTCTGGAACCCCGAAGAGCACAAGCTGCATCGCGAGCAGGTGGCTAAAGGCTACTTCAACGAGCTGATGTCCATGCGGTCGTGTGAGTGGGCGCTGAAGGCCGACGACGGATTCGGCCGGGCCATCGGCCTTTGGCTGGCGGCGTTCTTCAAAGCCGAATCCACCGGCATCAAGCAAATGCCGGCCTATTTCGGCGAGCACCACGCCGATGCGCTCGTCTACGCGACGACCGCCGGCGTCGAGTATCTTCATCAGGCCCTCGCGCGCGCCGTCAAAGACAAGAACGCCTTCGTAGCTCTGGGTGTCGTCGAAGCCTTGGCCAAAACTGCCGGCGAGGAGTCGCTCATGTATCAGATCGGTCCGGCTCAGCCTTTGCTTCAGGCCTTGAGCTTCGACGACCGGAAGGTCCGATACAGCGCGGCGATCGCCATTGCGGAAGCGGGTCCGAAGGAAAGCTTCAACGAGAGCAAGCTGGTCACGACAAATCTCGCTGAGGCCCTGGGCCAGAGCGGTGAGCCGGCTGCGTCCGGTGGTGGCAACGGCTGGGACGAGCAGGCGGCTAATAGCTACGCCTTGCGCGCCGTACAGGCCCTCTATCACCTGGCTCTGACGCGAAATCCCGTGATCGACCTCTCGGCGGCCCAGGGGACGCTCGAGAACGCCGTGCTGGACAAGCGTTCGGAAATCCAGGTCCTGGCCGCGCAAACGCTGGCTCATTTTGAAAGTCCGGATGCTCAACGGGCCATCGCCATGATGGCGCTCGATGATAACAACGCGCAAGATGTGAGAATATCGGGTTTCAAGTCACTGGCCACCTCCGCCAAGCTGAACGCGAACATGCTGCCCGATGAGACGATTAAAGTGATCTACACCTTGATCAGTTCGGGAGCGACTGATCCGGCTCTTCGCAGTGCCGCCGCGGCCGCGTACGGAGCGTTGAACCTGCCGAGCCAAAAAGTGAAAGACCTTATCCTGGACCAGGCGCGAAGCTGACGACGTCGGCTCGGTGCCGTTGCGACAGTTCGCGCTTCCTCTACCGGAAAGAGGCGTAGCGCAAAACGGTGGCAAGATTCTCTCGCCTGTGTCAATAATTGACTGCGCAGACTTGCGGGGACGCAGCGTACGAAAGGTGGCCGGTCGCGGCCGTGCCCGACCCGGCAGACCAATGCCGCTCAAATGCAAGACCGCAGACGCGATGCCATCCGTGCCGCGCATACGGCCAAACCATCTCAGGCAGTCTATCACCTCCACCCACCGCCGTAATCGGCTAAGCTCCTGATTTCTCCTCAAGCAAATCCTTGATGCCGACATCGCGTTGTGCATTATGAATCATCGCATCGAGTCTGAATGCATGGCGGCATCGAGGTATTGCGCAATCGCCGTGTGTCGATCGTGAAGAGGCTTTCTGTCCGGCGATGACAGTGCGATGCATCGCACGCTGCATGTTGTGGCGGAATATGCAGCCACTCTACGTGCTCCATGCGACTCTATGAAATCTCATTTCAGAACACATTTATCCTTGAAAAATAGGGTGCAATATGGTATAATATATAACTAACATGGAAATTCATATTTTACTGTTCATAGTTCATCTTTGAAAACAAATCGGCCATCGTCAATTGCAAATCATGAATCTCTTTTTGGAGGATTTCCTTATGGCTACCGACGCGCAGATCAAAGCCAATCGTCTCAATGCTCAAAAATCGACCGGACCGAAAACCGCTGACGGGAAGGCGGTTGTCGCGCGAAATGCGGTTAAACATGGTCTTTTTGCGCAACAAAATGTCATAAATTGTGAAACAGGTGAGGATTTTGACGATTTTCGTACAGAATTATTCGCCGGGCTGACGCCGGTGGGAGGTGTCGAGACGATGATGGCCGAGCGGATCGTCAGCCTGTCGTGGCGGCTCAAGCGGGTCGAACGGATGCACAGCGAGGCTATCGATGTGCTGATTGCGCGGGCCGAGACCGACTTCCGGCAGAACAACCGGCGCAAGGAAGCCCAAGGGGCGCGTGATCCACGGGCCGGCGGGCTGGAGTTGATACTCGGCTGGGCCACGGTCCACGATTTTTCCGAGTCGAAGGTGTTAGAGCGGCTGCTGATATACGAAAAGCGGATCGAGAGCAGTTTGTATAAGGCGATGGGCGAGCTTCAGAAGATTCAGCGCGTGCGAAGGAAGGATGTGGAAGACGATCGCGCTGACGCTGAGATGGAGGTTGCCACCCTGTCAGTGAGCAAGGGGACAGATGTGCAAAACAAAGCCAATCGGGACGAGGTTGTCCCCTCTCGCGGGCAAGATGCCCTCGCCACGGAGGCTGCTGCCCGATCCGTCGGCAAAGGGGCAGAATGCGCAAAACAAAGCCAATCGTGGGAAACCGGAGAAGGCTCTCGATCAGGTGAGTGCGATAAAGGGCCTGTGCCAAGTGGATCGGCACAGGCCCTATGATGCTCAACTAACTGTCGGTAGCAGAGTCACTTATGGCCGCTATGGATACAGCCGAATATCGTCGAAGTAGACCGTTCCGGAGCCGCCGGGGGACGCGACGCCGGCTTTGGTCCCGAGGCCGATCGCAATGGTGTCCACGTCGGCCAGATTGATCCCCTGATCCGCAAACGCCTGCAACGGAATCCGCCACTCGGTCCAGGTGTCAAGTGTCGCGGCCGCCGGGTCGTCGTTGGCCACAATGGCCGGGGCGCCGTTAGCGTTCGATAGCGCCACGTACATCAGCGCAGCCGCGTTCGTGGTCAGGCCGATGTCCTGGTGTGCCCATTGGCCGCTCACGTTGCCGGTGGTGGTCACGTCCGAGAACACGGCTTGACAAGCTTGGCCCGCTGCGTGGCTGGTCAGCGCCAGGCCGACGTAGACGTCCGACGTCATCGGAATATTCGTCGGAATGGAATCCGCGACCGCCTGCCAGGTGGTGCCATTGGCCGAATGCGATACGGTGAAGTTGCCCGACGCGTCGCGTTCCAGCCTGACCCAGTGCGGAGCGGTGATTCCGGTCTCGTTCGTGCTGAAGCTGGTTCCATCCGTCGCCGTGCGTCCCTGGGAGGCTGCGCCGCTTCCGGGCGTCACACAGGCGAAAGCGTGTTTCGAGCCAGGATCGAGGGTCTCGCGGATCATCACACCGGCCTTGGCCCAGGCGTTCGTGTTCTCGACGCTGTTGACCCGTGCAATGATCGAGCCGGCGCCCGTGAGCGTCTTGAACGCGAAGTGGAACTGGTCGGCGGTGCCCCAGATGTCGGTGCCGGCGCCGGTCATGGTGTACGTCCCAGCCGGAGCTTCGACAAAGCTGCCGAGCGAACCCGGGTAACCGAGGAACCACAGTGACAGGTTTGTCAGACCGTGCCTGGTCCAGTCACGGGGAGCAGTTAGGGCCAGCACCGCTTCCGAGTTGGTCACGCCGGAGGTGTTATCGTACTTGAGCGGCATGGATTGCGAGCCGCTATGGATAATCGTCTGCTCGGCATACGGCGGGAGCAGGTAGCCGACCTGCGCGCCGTTGTCGGCGACGCCGAAGCCGTCAATCCAGTGTTGCCAGATGGCCTGTCCATCCGCGTCATCGTCGGTGTAGCTCTCGAAATCGTCCACCAGGATGAAGTCTGCGACCGTGAAGGTCCAGACGTTGCCTTTGCTGATCGTCCCGTCGGTGTTGATCTCGTCGATGCGCCAGTAGAACGGCCCGCCACCCCATTCGACGCCCTCCGGCGGCGTGTAGCTTGTGGCGCTCTGGCTGCCGCGATAGATACCCGTGGTATCGGAGGCGTCCGCGTCTCGGACGGCGTCTCCGTCGGTACCGAAGTACACGTCGTGGCTGGAGGCCATGTCGCCGGGCGACCAGGTCAGGGGCAGGGCGGTGTCGATGTCCGGCGTGGAGCCGTCGGCGGGGCTCGGGCTCCAGGCGATGAGCGGATCACCCCGCATCACGTCGATGATTTCCGCGTCCGTCAAGGCCCTGTCATAAATACGCATATCGTCGATGTCACCCGCGATCGGGCTGCCCGTGCCTCGGCTGCCGTTAAAGGTGGCCGCGTCGCTGTTGCCTCCAAGGACGCCGTAGCGGGTATTGCCCGTACCGAAAGTTGTACCCGCCGTCATGGAGGCATCGAGTCGCCCGTCGATGTAGACGGACAGCCGCCCGTTGTCAAATACGCCGCATACGTGATGCCAGGCCCCGTTGTCCACGCGCGTAACGCTGCTCAAATCAGCCTGTCCTGAGCTGGTCAACACGTTCCATCCGATCTGGCCGGGTCCGGGCCCGTTGAGGTCGATGGCCAGGCGCCAGTACTGATCGCGGTCGAACGACGCAATGTACTGCTCGTTCCACATGCTCGTGCGAAGCCAGGTGCAGACGGTGGCTTCACGATAGTCAGAACCGGAGTACGTGAGGTTCTGGATTGCGCCGTAGGCACTGCCCGTGAATCTCAGTGCGGCCTCACCGAGCAAGCCCGGCGTGGTCCAACCCGGACCGAAGAGCGTGACGTGGTTGCTGTGCCCGGACCAGTCGAGCGCCGTCTGGCCCATGCCTTCATCGAACGTCCACCAGGCGATGAGATTGGGATCGTCGGCCGGGGCGATAACGGGCATGGTCGTGAAGCTCCATATGGCGCCCTTGTGGGTCACCGACCCGTCAAACTCGTCCACGCGCCAGTAGTATGTCTTGTCCGGTTCGAGCGGGCCTGCGGGAGTATAAGTCGTCTCTGCATAAGGCAGAGCCCCGGTGGCATTGTTGACTTCGTCGAAGCTGTCGCCGAAGTAGACGTTGTGGAGTTTGGCCGTGTAGCCCGGCTTCCAACTGAGTGTCACGTTCGTATCGACGTAGGCGGCGCCGTCGGCGGGACTCGGCTGGTAGGCTTCCCTCGGAGGGACGAAGAAGCTCCAGACCTCACCTTTCCAGGGGCTGGCCGCGTTGGCGTCATTGACCTCGTCGATCCGCCAGTAGTAGGCGGTGCCCGGCGCCAGGCCGTTCGGATAAGGAAAGCCAGGGAAACCAATCACCACAAACGTCTGTGCCTGATTACCTTGGAACAGGTCGGAGTCCTGGGTGGCCTCGTTCACGTCGTCCGGGCTCTGCCCTATGTACAAGTCGTGTGAAACCGCAAAGTCGCCGGCCTTCCAGGACAGATTCGCCCAGGTGTTTTCGTATATGGCGCCGTTGGCCGGGTCCGGGTTGCTGGCAAAGGGGTATCTCGCTCCGCCCAGCATGGAGGCCTTGATCTCGTCCTGAGTGCGTACGATATCCGAAATCCGCACCTCATCAATGATTCCGTCGAACCGGCCTCCGCCGTCGGCCTTGTAACCTATGTAGAGATCACTGGTCGATTGATCGATTGTCGCCGCCGCGGTGCCTTCGATATTGAGCTCTCCATCCACGTAAATCACGGCGTGCTGGGTAGCGCTGTCATAGGTCACGGCACAGTGATGCCACTCGTCGAGATGCTGCTCGAAATCGTAGCTGCCGATCGACTCAAGACGTGCTCCCCAGATGCCGAGCCATAGTGCACCGCTGGTATTTACCACCCACTGGTAGGCGTCCTGCTTGTGGACAATCGATCCGCCGTTGGCCCAGGTCTTGGGATTGGAAAAGACCTTGATCCAGGCTCCCATCGTGATATCGCCCGTTGTCGGGTGCAGGGTAGGGCTGTCGGGTACAGTGACTTGGGAGTCCGTCCCGTTGAACTCCAGGGCTGCGCCGCCCGATTTCGCGTCGGTGGTCCAGACGGCGTTTTCTATGGTCCCATCGTTGCCGTTGACCGAAGAATCCGCTGCGATGGCTCCGCTCCCCTCATTGAACTGCCAGTAGGCGATGGTATGCTCATCCGGCGGCTGAGCGAGCGCTGAACCGCACAACAGCAGAATGGTTGCCACGATCGTCTTTTTCATGTCAATAGCTCCCAAATCATGTTTGCTACAGAGTTTTCGTCAGAAGAGAAGACTTCGTAAAGCATCAGCAAGCTTGTGCGAAGATCCTCCTCGTCTTTGTATCTGTTCAGGCCGGGCGTTCACCAGAGAAGCAGAATTCCGCCTCCTACCCCTGACGTTGCAGCGGTTTTGCCACGGACGTGCCGCCCCGCGCTATTTGAAGAGTCCGCCGGACAGGGGGCAAGACCTATAAACTTCACATTTCCTTTATACACTATCGACCCGCCGCGGGTCAAGA
>JARRQQ010000135.1:0-8668 GCA_037381725.1 Sedimentisphaerales bacterium | reverse complement strand
GATGCTCAAGTTGCGCATGTCGGGCAGAGGCTTGCCGATCAACGAAGGTATGTACGTAGATTTTCCGATGACTTCGAGCTCCAACTCGCCAAGATCGAGCGACTCGTCGCTCCGGCCGCCGGGCATTTCAGGAACGCTGAACACCCGGCTGAACCGGCCAATCCTCTCGCCCCTGGGAGTCCGCGCATTCGGAGGAGGCCCGTACGCGTCAACGCGGATGGAATATTCTCCGGCGGGAACGTCGTCCACGCGGAATGAGCCATCCTTATTGAATGTGAAGCTCAAGAGCTTATACGGGGGATCGATGGGGGAAGAGCTTCGGAGGACTCCGCGGGTGTTTTGCCAATCGAACACACTCTTGATCATATCGGGAACAACGACTTTGCCAACGACGGGCCGCCCGGTCCCACCAATCTGGACGCGGGTCGTCTCACCCGATCTGACCTCGACGCCGATATGGTAGTTGTAACGAAAAGCACGAGCATCAATAGGTATCGCTCGGGCAACCGTTCCTTCGCCCGGCGGAAGTTTCGGAAAGGTAAAATGCCCTTCCTCGTCGGTCTGTACCTTATATTCGAAAAATATCCTGGGATACTCCCGCTGACGGCTTGACTTAGGCAGAAAGACAATAAACTTGTCGATACCAGGCTGTTCACCGATGCGCAGCGTGCCCTCGATGCGCCCCCAGGGGGAGACGGTGATGGTTCGTGTGGCCGTGAATTCATCCGGCGTGACCTCGGCGTATCCCTGTTCGCTGAGCACAACGACCGCATAAGGGCCAATAGGCGTCTTAAAGGGAAATTGACCACTCGAGTCGGTGCGATGGAAGAGATGTTGCCCCGACGAGCGGGAGTCGATCTTTCCATTTGTAATATGAAGCCAGTCGGTCGCGATCACGACGTCGGCGCCGGGCAAAGGTGTGCCGTCCGGGGAGAGTACCGTACCTGGAAGGGCGGCGGCTTTATCTAATTTGAAATCAACGACAACCTCAGTTTGCGAGATTTCGCTGGGTTGAATGCAATCCGACATCGCGCTCTGATACCCCTCCGCGTCGACGCGAATCCGATAGGTAAAAGTCTCTTGTCGGAATTCGATCTCATATTGGCCGCCCATGAAGGTTCGTGCCTCGAACTGTTCCCACTGCGGCGCCCGCCCATCTTGAAAATCAATGCCGGTAATTGCCGTGAATTTGTCTATCGGCCCGCCCGTCTGGGCATCACACACTGTGCCGCGTACCTTTAACGTTGGCCGGAGCGTAATGTTGTATCCGGCACGACCGGGCTTCATCACGTAATTCTCGAGCACCATATAGCCTTGCTTCATGACGTCGAACGTGACTTCATCGGGTGGAGCGTCGACAATCTTGAAGTTTCCGTTGGCGTTTGTTTTAGTTGTCAGATATAGCCTCCTCCTGTTCTTGCGCCAATCCTCGGCGCTAATCGAGGCTCCTCCGATGGGCTTGCCGGCCCGGTCGGTGACTTGTCCTTCGATCACGTGGCCCGGCTCCAGACGAATCTCAATCGGCGGCATTCCATCTTTAATTATGACGTTCTTCAGGTCCGGGGCATATCCCGGGGCCTGAATGGTCCAGGTGACGGTACCGGGATTGGCATTTGCCCGGAACCGGCCCTGGGCGTCGCTCTCGGCGAAAGGTTTTGTCGAGCGAAACCAGTAATTATCCATATTGTATATTTTCGCACCAGCGATGGGATTGCCGTGCGTGTCGGTGACCTTGCCGGCCACCCCGAGCCCTTTTTTCATCACCATTACGGCGCTCAAATCTCGCAGGCTCTCAATCGAGGGCTGCCGCGTCAACGGCAGGGGGATCCTACCCGGGCTGACGCTGTCACTTAGATAGTCAGGATGCACCAGGAAAATTCTCAGCCGGTCTTTATCGATCTTGGCGGGCATCTGATCGAACGTCCATCGTCCGGCCTTGTCCGTCACGACGTCCGTCGATCGAGCTTCGTGGATCATAACGTCCGCGTAGACGTTCTCCGCCGCGTCGGGGTCATGTGTCTGATATTGCACGCCCACGGTCACGCCCTCAATCGGCTCGCCTTGCTCATTCCGAACAACGCCCCCGATGGTAGTGCTCGGTTCCATCTTGACGGTAAAGACTTTGGGCAGCTCCGGCGGGGTGGGGACCCCTCTCCACATGATGAACAAGGGGACGAATCCCTTCTTTTGTGGATACAGCCGGAGCGTCTCGATCTGAAGATCAGGTAACTTGATCCGGCAAAGTCCCTGTGAGTCCGTCTTCTCGTCCCAGGACTGTCGTGTTTTGTAGTTATCCGCGGAGACGCGTACCGTCAGCGTCACGTCTGCCAGCGGCTCTTTGGTTTGTCGGTGGACTGCGTAAAAATCCATGAACCGCTCGCCGGCCGGACTCGCTTGCTGATCCTGCGCATACGTTGAAGCAAATACGAATCCCATGCAAACAAGCACGACCATTAAGATTCTTCCTTTATCAGCCTGCATCTTGAGCCTCCGCGATTTTTTCATCCAACTCGTCAATTCTCCAACCTTCGGCCGTGACAATATGTCGTCCATCGGTCAGAATCAGCCAGGGTAGCGATTGGACACCCCAAGCAAAGCGGGTCTTTTCGGCGTCGCCCTGGACCATTCCGACCGAAAAGGGGACATCGTACTTTTTCACATATCCATGGAGCGCGTTTCGTTTAACCTTCGAGGCTTGTATGGCGACAACGACGACGCCTCTGTCTCTAAGTGACTCCGCTTGTTTGACCAGTTGTGTCAGACAGTGCCGGGACGGGCGCTGGTTCATGTCCCAAAAGCAGACGAGCAATCTCTTGCCCTCGACTTTATCGGGAGTCAGGTCAATGCCGAGCTCCCTCAGGTCGGGCAGAGGCTTGCCCACCAGTGAAGGCGAGCGCTTCGGCTGGTACCTTGCCGATGACGGATTTTCGCTGACGACTACCGTCACATCGGTCGCTCCACCTTCAGTCTCGATGCGGCCGTGCGCCTGAGGCGCAGAGCGCGTGCCGGCGTAAACTCTGATTTTCCCGGCACAGACGTTCTCAAGCGTGAACCGGCCGTCCGGATCCGTTTGCGTTCTTCGATAAGGCTGGCCTCGGCCTTGGCAATAGACCTCCGCGTTTTCGACGGGCTTGTCGTCCATATCGACCACAATGCCCGAAACGGACAGGTTGGCCTTGCCCAAGGAAATAGGCTCGACCTCAAAGCGGTCGTTCGCATCTTCGGTAGAGATCGTAAGGTAGTCCTGGCCGTAGCCTTCGGCGCTGGCCTCAACCGAATAGCGAGGATGACGGGGGACTGCCTTGATTTCGTAGCGTCCCTCCGCGTTCGTGACATTCTTCTCGTGGGCCATCGACGAGCCGCTGCCCCAGCTCCAGAACGTCAGGTAGACCTTGGCGTTTTCTATCGGCTTGCCGTTCGGATCGACGACCTTGCCCACACAAGTGACTCCGGGCTTTATCGTGACATCGACGACCTTCGTATCGTCTGCGAATTCAACCGCGCCAGCCAAATTCCGCTCGAAGTGCCGGGCCACCACGAAAGGCACCGTTCCCTGCGCCCATTCGGGCGTTTCCCGGCGAACCTCATACCGGCCTTCCGCATCGGTAGTTGCCTCGCCGCGCCCCAGTGGACAGACCTTGACCTTGGCGCCGGCGACCGGCTGGCCTTTTTCGTCCCGGACCGTACCGCTGACCCGCGGATACCCCTTGAGCTGAAATTCGACCGGGCAAGTCTTTCCATCTTCGATGGTAAATGCGCTGTCTATCTTCTGGTACGGAAAGTCCTGTTTGAATGCGTACGCAACCTTGTATTCGCCGGGAGCCAAACGTTTGCGAATCATTCCATCTTCGCCGGTCACAAGGGCAAACTGCTGCTTGCTCACGGTATTGCGGATTGTCACCGTCGCGCCGCTGATCGGACGATTGTCGTCGAGCTCTGTGATACAGATTTTCGCCACGCCGCCCTTGCTCAGTTTTACCTTGACTCCGGTAAGGGTCCGCCCGGTTTCAACGCTGAGTTCGACTGGTTCGGCTATCCAATCCGTAGACCTTTCTTCGCCCAGCGCGGCCCGCAAGATTTGTTTGCCCGGACACAGAGCGCCTATCGCAAAAGTCCCGTCTTTTCCTGATGTCACCGGCTCCTGTCCGGAGAACGGTTGACGTTCACCCTGAAATGCCGCCACTTCGATGCCGGGGACTGGCTGGCCTGTTTGGCCGTCTACGACCGTTCCTTTGATCTTCGCCTCAACGGGCAGCTTAATCTCGATATCCTCTTGGCCCGTCTTGAACTGCAATTGCTGGACGCCAATCTCTTTCAGGGTCCCGACTGTCGCGAAGCCGGGTTTCTTGACGATGAATTCAGCACTGGCGTTGGCGGGGATACGCTCGAACCTGAATCGGCCCTCGGCGTCCGTTCTCCGCGAGAACAATGGCTCGGAAACCTTCCCCGCGATGTAGCGAGGCTCGTCGCCGTCCGCTATTAGCATGACGGCTATGCTTGTGTCGGCGTCGCCCACGGGCCGGCCCGACTCGTCCACGACCCGCCCGGCCAGTACCTTCGGCCCACCCAAGAGAATTTGCACGTTGAGGTCCCTTGTCAAACACCAATCGGCCCACCCCAGGGCCAGCCCTTCCTTGTCGGCCAGAATGATCGCCTGATTCGTCGAATTGTCCTTGTCGGCCGGCGTCTCGAACGTGAAGCTGCCATCGTCTCTCGTGGTCGTCGTTTTCACCAGTGCAATGTCGAAGGACATTGCGTCCATGTGAAGGGTCAGCTTGAACAAACTAACCTTCGCCCCCGCGACCGGCCGGCCCTGTTCGTCAACCACCTTCCCGGTGCAGGTGACAGGCTTTTGCTCGCTCTCGGCGGCGCCGACCCGGAGCGGCCGGGGAAAGAGGACAATAGAAAGGCTCACACACAAAAAGACCCACCAATGTCGGCGCATACAGCCTCCCACTGTAACTGCCCCCTCCGTAATCCGCGTTGCTTTGTCTAGGATGCTGTTTTTTTCTTGGCGGCCACCAACGCACCGACGACGATGGCGATGGCCAGGAGCATCACCACGGGTATCCAGTTCGTTGTCTTTTCAGGCTCTTCGGCGCTTGCGGTTGGGGTTTGGACCCGCGCGAGTGTCGCTGGGTCCTGGCCGGAATAGAGAGCGGCCACTTCGGTTTCGGCCAAGGGGTAATTGTAGACGCGCACGTCGTCGATCAGGCCGACATACGTTTGATCGGGCCACTGGTTGTTGCCGATGAGGAACGGTCCCGTTCCGGTTCTCAGACTCGAAGCATCCATCCGGTCCACCTCGACGCCGTTGACGTAGAACACCGCTCCGTCAACCACGTCGGGCTGGAAAGTCACAGCCACGTGCTGCCAGGTCCCGGTTTTCAGCACGGCATGGGTGGCGTCGTGGTCCAGAATATAGGGTGTCGTGAAGCGAAGGCTGGTGCCGTTAGACTTGAAGTGGTAAGCCCCGTTTCGTCCGGCAAAGGCCCGGAAGCCGGAGAGATTAGACGGATTGATCCAGCAGGCGATCGTCAAAGGCCCCGAAATGGCCAGCACATCGCCGCTTCCGCAATCCACCCAGCCGGTGCCGGCGAGTTCCAGTGCGCCGCCCATCTTGCCGCCTTCCGGCGCCCAGTTGACATCACCGACGATTGTGCCGACGTGATTGTTGCCGGAGGCGTCGGCGGCCTCGGTGCCTTCGGTCTCGTCGAGCGTCCACCAGGCGAGCAGCGTTCGTTCCGGCTCGGGGATTTCAGCGCCGGCCAGGGCCAATATGTAAGGCTTGATGTTGAACTTGAACGGGCCTTGGGGCTGGAGAGTGAAAGACAGTGGGCCTTTTATCTTCTCTAGCTCTCGACGCGAGAGCTGGCAGTCGGCGCCTCATTGATCCGGTATCGGATAGAGCTTCGCAAAGGTCTCATCCTCGTTCTTGCCCTCCATCTTCCACAGTTCGCGAACGTCCTGCCCACCCCGGGTGATAGTGACGTATTCGCCTAACGAGCCGCGCAAAGCTTTCTCGAACTCGAAGTTATCGCCGTTTCGCCGGACATCCAGACTCGTCGTGACCGGCTCGCCGATTTCCAGCGACGTCTCGGTCCCCTCGGCAACCTCGAAGTCACCCCCTTCCCGGAAGTACCGCCCCTGGAGCTGCCATTTCATGCCTTTGTCGTCCGTGCGCTCGATGGACCACGAGTTGACACGATATGCCCCAACGGGCAGCGAAAGCAGGCCCTTGTCCGGCTTACGCGTGAACAGGCCGTTCTCGCCGCCCGCCGAGAACTCCGTAATCGTTTCCGGCACACGGACATTGCCGAACTTCACGCTGTCGGCCTTCGCCAGCTTGACAAAAGCGCCGTCGCGGGCGATCTCGGCCTGGTAAAGCGTGTTGTCGACCTCGATGTACTTGCCCACGTAACCCGTATCTCGTGTGTTTTTGGGGCCGATTCGGATGCGGTCGCAACCGCTGGGGTCGCGCGAGGCGTCGCTAAACGTCCCGTTGGCGTTGTAGTCGATCAGCATGCAATACATCTTCTGGCCATCGACGGTGATCTCTCCCTCGTACCAGCCGCCCGAGCTGATATAGGTTTGTCGAATCTTCCCGTTCGAGGTGTAGACCCGGAGATTAAGGTGGTAACTGACCGGCCCATCCTCGGTCTCGAAAACCACTTTCACGGGCCCGAAGTAAGTATAGGACCCGTCGGTGCGGTATGCCGCGACGGCTGTTTCGTCGTCCAGACGCCCGTCGGCGTTCGAGTCGATATACAACTGGTCCCACGGGCCGCTGTCGCCGGCTCGGTCGAGGGCCATCCACAGATAGCCGTCCGTCACCATCGGCGTGGACCATTTGGCGAAATACGGTTCCGCCGCTTTGAACTGCGGCAACTGGACGCCCTCGGGCTTGCCGGACACGGACGCGGGACGCACCATAGTCATATCGCCAACGATCCGGTTGGCCTCCCGCTCGCTGTGATATTGGAGCCACTGCTCATCCTGAGCGCCGGCTGCCAACGCAAGAGCCAGCACGCCCGCCAACACAATGCACAAGATTTTGGCTTTGTCTCGCATTCTGCTGATCTCCTTAGTATGAAGTTAATCTCCCGCCCAGACCAGCGGCCCGTTTTCTACGCGGTGCAAATCAAGGTGCGGATTCTATAGATAATACTACACGTTCCTTCGTACTTTTGTCAATGTCTTTTTCATACGCCCTCATGGCCCGGAGCCGCTCGGTCCATAGGCCACTTGCATGCAGTCAAGGAACCTGTCTGCCCAACTCCCCCTCAGCCAGGTGAACCAGCCACAGAATCCCTTCACTCGGGCGGCAAGGGCCTTTGCAGGCGGCCGAGACGACAGGCTTTGTGAACTCGGCGCCGAGACCGTCTGCGTTCTGAAGATAGGAAAACACCAGCGAGCCTCTTGGCTCATTCCCCGACCTGAATTCGATGTCTCTGATCATGTCGTTTTCCATATCAATGGCGTAAATCAGGTCCATCGTGTCATTCTCGCTCTCGTACAGAACGGTAACGGCCACGTAGTCTTTGTTGTCCATCCTTTCGGACTTGAACCAGATTCGCTGCTCGGCGGCGTCCCGGCGGGCGATATCGGCGGCATGCAAGCCCATCCACGGGCGGGCCAGGCCCTTGAAGAAAGTACCCGACGGATAGGCGACCGGCGTCCCATCGGCGCGCCGCAGGTATGCTCCTTCGGGGCTGTCGGCGATTTCCAGGTTATCCCCGACGTTGAGAATCATCCAGGCCGGATGGGCTTTGGCCGCGTCGTAGAAGAATGGGATACATCCGCGGCCGGAGAGGGACCGTCCAGCCACATTGCCGCTGAGGCGAAAGTACGTCCAGCCTCTCTTGTGCATGGCGTCACGGTCGTCCACGACGGGAATGTTCGCCGGCCAATCATAGCGGAATTGCTCCTCACCTACGGTGTTGTATTGATACTCGGTCTCGAACTGGGGCGCGTTGACGAACCTGTAGTCCACGAGGCTTGTCAGCAGGCTAGTATTCGGATCGCGGGTGTATTCGCTAAAGCCCACCGCGTCGCCTTCGACGAGCGAGAGAAAGTCGATAAACTTCTTGCTGTCGGTGGGCAGCCGGCGCACCCTCAGGTTGCTCCAGCAGACGCGGCAGTTGGAAATGTGAATGCAGTTGGCGCCGCTATCATAATAGTAGTTGGCCTGGGCATCCTGGAGCCAGGAGCAGAGCTTTTCGGTTTGCTGCGGATTCCATCGTTGCATCCGCATCCAGCGCGGGCCGGCCACTCCGTCGGGCAGGTAGAACCAGTGTTCGTAAGCTCCTTTGCTGCTCAGGCTGGTCGTGGCGTTCGGGTCGGGGTTCTGCAACTGCATGGTGAAATGAAAACTCCGGACGTTGCCTCTCTGGAGGGGCGAGGGGGCCGACGGCGGTGAAGGCTTCGAGAAGAGCGACAACCCGCCCATGCCAGCGAGTGCGGCGGCTATCATCACTACCGCCACGATACCGGCTTTCGACCCGGCCGTGCCTAAGATTGCAGCAGTCAGCCCGACTTCGGCGGTCGCGGCGCTTACCGTGACGGTTGACGAGGCCGCCTCAGCCGGGGCCGTCAGCTTACCAAACAACCCGATGCACGCCAACAACACGCCCTTTTTCAAGCCCTGGTGACTCAACTGCCTCCTGAG
>JARRQQ010000134.1:0-9033 GCA_037381725.1 Sedimentisphaerales bacterium | reverse complement strand
ATCTGACCTGACTCAGTCTCTTTGATGTTATCCCTAACAACAACACGTCTGTGATATACCTTGCCTACTCTGCTCTTTCTTCGCGATACCCATTTCCACGGAGAGAGCAATTCGTGAATACCACGATGGTGGAAATGTGGCCCGTCTTGGGGAGAATGAAACATCAATCGAGGAGTGAATGCACCCTTTGGTCTTCAGCGTTCTTCGGGTGGTTGCCCACTTTACAGCGGCTCACCGCTTTGCCGAGAACGACTCCTCTATCTCCTGCCAGATAGCCTCACTCCCACTGCGTTCCCTTACCTAAACACACTTAGGTAGTTGCCCAGGGAACTATGGATTTAATTGTCCTATTTTTCCAGTCTTTCTATAATCTCGTCAACAGAAAATCCGAAAGGAAGTGAGAATTTCCTTGCCGTTCTGTTGCATTGTGGATAAGTCATTTTAATAAAGAGTATTATGACTATCTTCGTATGAAGATATTTTCGCAAAAGCGACTTTATTTGGTAGGGCTGCTTCAAGTGGACGTGTTCTCGCCGATCTCGAAACTTCGGTCTGTTATCGGAACTAAAGTTGCAATTATACGGCCCACAATTGCCAAAGGCTTTATTTTCTCATGATATATTTTTTGTATTCTTCCTGAGCTTACTTCTAACAGATCTTTTCATGTAGTAGAAACATTCTACTCATTTTAACATTATAGATGGATGCGGCGTTTCCGGTTCTAAGCCAGCCATAGTCGACCACCTCGGAAGGATGAGTATCTCGGCGGGAGTTCGATAGGCAAGCGGAAGACAAGAATCCGCCCTATCTCGGATGGATCAAAGACAAAAGCCCCTTCCTGCAGCCGAGAGAGGATCGGTGAACAGATAGGGGCTCTGAAAAGCTGTGCGAGTCACGTCTCTCGCACAGCGTGTGCGTGTATTCTGATCGTACTACAGTGTTCTGCGTCCTCTTAGCCAGCCAACAATGGCGATCCCAAAGGCGCCGAGCATCAGACCGCCCGGTGCGGGTACCACGTCCGGAAGGACCTCAAGCGTGCCCGAAAATGCGGCTTCGCTGTAGCCGTCCACCGTGTAGACGGTCGGGTCAATGGACAGGTCGCCTTTGACGTCCAACAGAGGCAACGTCGCCAAGGATTCCGCCGTCATAATCCCGTAGGTGCCGGAACCAGCCGCCGAGATCGGACCAGATTGCGAATACGAATCCGAGCCGACATCGTCCGAGACTTGCCCGCTGACGGAATTGTCGCGGACCAGCCACAGGAACGAGCCGACCGCGTCCATCTGGCCGCCGATCTCCCATTCGAAACTGCCTTCACCGTCCTCAACGTCTGCGCCGGCATAGAGACGCCAGCCCACGTCATAGGTCTTTCCGCAATCCAGATCGTACGTAACCGTATTGAAAAAACTGATGTTATCAACCACGTCGCCCGAGGCGTTTTGGATTGTGCTGCTGCCGCCCCAGGAATCCGACCAGCTAAGATCGGTGGTCCCTATGGTGAATTCGGCGCACCAGGAGCCGGAGTCCCCCGTCCCCAGGTAATAGCCGGCCATAGAGCCGCTCACATCCCATGTGAAAGTACAGGGAATGGCGCTTGCCTTTTCCGTTGTCGCCAACAGCAGGCTGCAGAACACCACTAAGGCGACCAGCACCATTCTTTTCATTCCACGTCTCCAAATTAGAGGTTACAGTCTTGAAGGGCCTCGCGCGCAGGCCCTTCAGTCCATACAAAAGGGGTTACTGAACGACATAGATGGGGCGCGGCATGGAATGGTAGCAGCAACAAGATCGTCGCGTTGAACACGCTGGGCACACTTTGTGTCCACCTTGACTCAAGCGGCCCGCCACGCGATTCTTGTCCTCCGACTCCTCCCGCATTACCTCACTCCAACTGTGTCCCGCAACCGGAAAACACTTCCGGCCGTTGCCCAGGAACCGTGGATACGTAATACGGTCGAGTGCCTGAACCTCCAGACATCAGACAACCTCAATGTTCCATTTATACCACTTTTCTCAATTTAGTCAAGAATTTTTGTGCTAAATTCTACATTTTTTCTATTTTCCCCCGTGATGACACGGAATCGCCTGGAATCTTCTGACCGAAAAGCCCTGTCACCGAGGGTGATGGTATGATTGCGGGCGGCCCGAGAAGACTGGATTTCATTTGAGAACTCTTGGACAGCGGTATATCCTGATCCCACAGGAGCCCCTGAGTTAGTCGTTTGACTCAGCGGGATCGCGCGCCAGGATAACTGCGGATGAAAACGATGGATATTTTGAAGGCCATCTTCGATATTTCGCCTTTCAATTGGCCCTGGCGGCGCTGACCCTCATCGGCGCCGATACTGGCGAGAACGAGATCGATTTCCTTCGCAAAGGCATGTACAAGAAACACAGCGAAGAGCAGAATTGACCCGGTTGCCACCGCTGACGAAGGCTCCGTCTGACATTCTGGTTCTGCTCGCCGTCGCTGTGATCGCCGCCTGATTCCTACCATCACGTGGGGAAGAATCTCTCCGATTCGTACCACAGTTCAGGCATTGTCCAAGCTTCATTTCGTTCGTGTTTTCATTCGATAGTCACCCAGGCGTGCAGGCCGGCCAGGGTGGTCAGGGCAGATCTGAACTTTGACCTCAACATAGACTGGCCCACCTGCCTAGAGTTGGAAATTCCTGTGACCACCCTGGACAGTGTCGCATGGCTCAGCGGCGACTTCGGAACCCTCCTTGACACCTATCCCTTGATAGACCACGAAGCAGTATCCTTTTCCGGACCCCTCTACGCTTTCATTTGAGTGACGAGTTGGCGGGTCGGGGCCGATTGGGTGCTTTGGGCTTGCTTGAAAGCGGCGGCGGAGGAGGCGTTTTCCTTCTTAAACAGTTCGTTGCCGGCGATGATCTCGTTGAGGGCTTTGGATTTGTCGCGGGCATCCTTGAGGAAACGGACGGCCCGCGTGCCGTAGACGCCGCCGAGCAGGGCGCTGATGCCGATGCCCAACTTCAGCATCGAATCGGCAAGCTGCCACGGGTCCGGCCGGTGCGCCGCGGCCTGCAACGCCGTCTCAGCAAGCTGTTGATTCGACTCGGCCAGGACGTCCTCAGCCGTCTCAGCTGGCGGAAACTCGTCCGGCAAGCCGTAGTGGGCGGGGAATGATTGGCTTTGTTTTTCGCTGAGCTGGGTCAAGGCTTGAAGCACTTCCGAAACGTTTTCGGCTTTGGCGGTCTGTGCGGCGATAGTCGCTGTGCGGTTATGCAGCCAGGCGTTTTGCTTTTGCACCTCGTTCGGAGCAAAACGCAGCGTATCGCAGCCGGCCGGCACAAGGCTCGCGCAGGCGCAGACGATGACGACGATCACGCGTTGCGTCACGGGCTGGTTTCTCTTTGTCTGTTTCATCTTTCTTCTCCTTACTTGTAGGTGAACATGAGGATTTCGGTTACAATACGGTTATGCGGGACGAAGACTGAGGACGGCACGAAGGGTGGCTATGGATACAGCAAGGACATTCGAGCCTGAAACGATATTGTTGTGGCGGAAGGCTGCCGAGCATCCTGAAGCCCAGCGGATCCTGGGTTTGTTTCCGACGGCTCAGATCCATGTGCTGGAACACCAGCGTGGCTTCGCTCTGCCGGATATGTCACCATCTCAGGCGTTGCTGGCCGGGAAGAGAATTCTAATGATCGGCCAAACCACCTCTTTTGTAGGGCGTTTTGACGGCCAACTCGGCTCGAATGTTCGTTGTTGTCCTTACCACAAATTAGTTCCGGTCTCGAACGGCTGTCCTTATTACTGCACATACTGTTATCTCGCATTCGTCTATCGCAAGTACGCTCCGTTCATCAAGGTCAACGTCAATCACGACACGATGTTCAGGCAGATTCGACGGGCCTTGAACAACGCCGGCGGCAAGATCAGCTTCAACATGGGCGAGATGCTCGATAGCCTTGCTCTCGACCACGTCACGAATTTGACGACGATGTTGGTTCCGTTCTTCGCCGGATTCAAACGTGCCTTTCTGATGCTGTTGACCAAGAGCAACAACGTCAGCAACCTTTTGGCCATTCCGCCCAATGGCCAAACGGCCGTTTCCTGGAGCCTCAACAGTCAACAGATGATCGAGCAATATGAGTTAGGCACGGCCAGCCTTGATAAGCGTATCGACGTGGCCGGGTTGTGTCAGGAACATGGCTACCGAATCCGCTTTCGCATCGATCCGGGCATTCTCTATTCGAGCTGGCGAGAAGGGTATGCGGATTTGATTCGGAAAGCGTTGACTGTCGTAAAACCTGAAAACGTCACGCTCGGTATGCTGAGGCTTTTGCCCGGTCATTTCCACCTTGCCTGTGGTGCTTATGGTGACCGTGCTCGTCGGCTCCGGAACCACAACTTCGTTCGGGGCGCTTCAGACGGCAAGCTCCGCTATCCGCCGAAAGAGCGCATCGAGTTCTACACTCTTCTCATTGACACTATCCGCAATTACGACGAAGACGTCTCGATCAGTCTCTGCCGGGAGACACCAGAGACCTGGAGCACGCTCAAAGACTGCTGCCAGCGACGAAAATGCAACTGCGTGACATGGTAAGAATCTACTTAGGGCTACCGATGCAGTATTGAAAAATGATCCCACCATTCAGCCGACCGACAAGTCGTCTTATGGAACACGAATAACCTTCACGCCGGCACGTTTGGGCATCTCGCCGGTCACTCCTTCTCTATCGCAGGAAGGGCTTCCACCCTTCAAGTAAGCGCGACGAGCACCTACGATATTCGCAATCTCCAACGTGTACTTGGCGCCATTGACGTGGAACTTGGTGATGTCTTGCCCGGTTTCCGGCGCGATGATTCGCAATTTCCCGTCAAGAACATCGGCTCCGCTGCCCTCAAGCGTTTTGCCGGTTCTCGACATCGGCATGCCGCCGAGCTGTTCCGGACAAACGGGCACGAGAACATACCTCTTGGTCAGGCGTTCGATGAGCCTCTGCCGTTTCTTCGGCCTATGCCCATGCCATCGGCAAGGAATCCCGAGTAAGCACGCACTGATGAGAACAGGTTCGGTACTGGCTGTGCAATCAAACAAGTAGCCATCACAATCCGGACCTACCATGCTGAGGACTTTCCACGATAACACGACGCCAGAACCTATGACGCCAGCCCATGCAAGACTTCAATCGAATACACTTACCACACCGAATGTCGCCTTCAATCCGCAACGACTTGGTCGCCTTGTCAAATTGTCGGCATTGAAAACGTTCTATCATAAGAAAGCCGCAGTGCGAACACTTGACTGTCCATTCGACCCATCAAGGCATTGAATCTACACTTGTGGCGTTGGCTTTTGTGAAGTGTTTCTCGATGGCTTGCAGGCGGTATTCGTGGGAGAGGCTTTGGGTCCAGAGCGATTCTATCTTTTCTTGCAGATTTTGCTGGGATTGCAGGAGCATATTCACGTCGCGCTGGAGCAGGTCGAGCTGGCGTTGCAGGTTGAGCCAACTGCCCACGATCAGTGAGGCGAGCAGTATGAGCTGCACGATCACCGAGAGGTTAATCTGCCGGTTCAGCCGCCATGATTTCGAACGTGCTGCAGTCATCGCGGATAATCCCTCCGGCGAACGATTCTCAAGTCTGTGCATTGTCTCTGGAAGTCCATCCGGACCCGCTCAATCCGGCTTGTGCTGCGATTGTCGCTCTTACAGGCGAGCAGGTCCCGGCTTTCGGGGCTTGTCGTCACGCGGTCGCCGACGTGACAATCAAACATCAGGCTCGGCGTTTCGACGTCGAACGTCTCAATGGCCTCGGACGACCTTTCTGCTGTGTGGCGAACGAACTGGTGAAGGGCATCGAAATCATCCACTTCGTCCGGCGGGCCGAGCGTCGCATGCGTTGTCGCTACGAAGATGCTCTGGTCGGAGACCTTGCGATATTTGAACTGGCTTGGCTGTGCTATCACGTGCTCGACAACCGGGGCGGTGGAATAGAGTGGACCGTCGGCGACGATGGCGGTGAGTCTTTCATTGCTGACGACCGAAGCGGTGATCCTGAATTGCAGAGAGCCTTGCTGTGCCGCGTCCCAGGTGGTGGTGTCGAGCTGGTCGCTGCTGAGCCACACGCCGCACTCGTCGGAGAGGATATTGAAGGCGTAAAGGTATTGCCACCAGGTCTGGCCGGAGTCGTACGAGACCTGGAGAAAGTAGCCCAGCGATTGGCCCAGCGCGTCGGTAGTCAGCGCGGGCTGAAAGCGTCTGCGGCGAGGCGCGAAATCGCTGCTCTGAAAGATCTTCGAAAAATCAAAGGCGTCACCCTGGTTGTACGGCTCGCCGCAGTATCGGCCCGCCTCGTTCAGGCACCATTTGCGGTAGACGTCTTTGACCTGGTAGAAGTCTGGATTGGTCAAGGGTGAGAATGTATCGTAGTTGGTGCTTTCCAGGCCGGGGTCCCATGCTTTGACCAGATCGAAAGTTGCTTCAAAGACTTTGAAGTCGCCCTGGCCGATATATTTGTGTGTCACGGGATAGCGGTTCCGTGTGCTCTGTAAAGTAGCGACGTTTGTCCTTGAAGAGCTCAGCTGTTCGCCGGGCGCCTGGCAATTCAGTTCGATGATTCTGCCCGTGTCGCTCTTGTAGAAGACGATCGCCTGGTCCGGCCCGGCAGATCCCAATGTAGGGACGAACTTGAACTTCAAGCCGATCCTTTCACAGCATCGGTGAAGGGCCTCGGCGAGATTCAACTCCGTGACGTCAAGGTCCCGGACGATCTGGTTCTCAGTTAAGGTTCTCATTTGGCCCAGGGTCGGCCTCAGAAACTGGCCGGGCAGCAGGTATTCACACAGAAGATAGTCAATCACCTCCGCATAGCTCCACAGCTTGCTTTGTGACGGATCGGCGCAGAATACAGTATAGCTCTTGCCGTTGATTGGCATTGGCTCGGTGGATGCGTTGGCTTCGCCGTCGGGATTGAATATCGTATCCAGGCCAGCCAGGAAGACGCAGGAATCGCTTGTTTTGACGAGGCGCCGGCCGTGTACCGAGATACGCTTCAGCGTGGTGCCGAGATCTTCAGGGGTGATTTCTACTCTTTCGCCCTTCGCGGAGAAACTTGTATTGATGCGTTCGATGTGACCGTGGAAAATCGGGAAACTGAACGCCGCGACACCTGGCGGAACACCATTATAGTATTGCCGGATGCAGATGGCTTTTCCCATGGCGAATTTGCTTTCGACGTCCTCGGCGGCAGTGACACCACCGCCTGGGTAGGCCGCCGGATTGTAGGCGAGTCTCGCCCGGCTGAAGTCAGGCCAGCCGCTTCGAATGATCTCGATCAGTTCCAGGTCGGGACACGGCATCCCGTCGAGAAGGATCGAGACGGAGGCCGCCGGCAAAGCCAGCGAGGTTTGTTCCGATTGGTGGAAGTCAATTTTGTTGGACATGGTAGGCTCGCATTTCTTCGGGGTGATCTGTCAGGCTGTTTCAGCGGCCAGGATGTCGATTCCATCAGGCGCGATGCCGTCAAGCTCGATGCCCAGTGTCGCTGAGCAGGCGTGCTGCGCCCCATCGGCATCCTCCGCTCTGACGGCGAACAAGTATCGGCCGGGCTGGAGCGCGTCAGTAATGTAGCTGTAGAATTTTGGCCTCCTATACTCGATTGCAGTCAGAGCGCTCTCAAAATCGATGTGACCGGTGGCACCGTCGCAGTACACCTTGAAATACGCCGGCGACGACTCCTGTTCGAGAGGACAGTGGAACCAGACCAGTCGTACCTTGTTGCCATCCACCCGGTTGATTCTGAGAGCAAATATTTCATTCGGATGTGGCTTGGCCAGATCACCGTCGGCGTCGATGGAGACCTTCACCGCCGCCCTCAAGGTGAGTTCCCAATCGCCACACGGGTTGAATCTGCGTGCGACGTAGAAGCTTGTCGTGTTGGCGTCGTGCGAGAGATAGTCGGGTGGTGAAATGGCGGTCGCATCCGGACCTGCCACAGCCAGGATGTCGGCAAAGTCTATCCGGTCCATATCGGGGCCGCGATAGAGCGCAGAACAGCCTACGACGCGAACCCAAAACCAGCCGAGAGTCAGGGTTGTTGCGAGCTTGAATGCGTTCGCGGTCATGCCGTTGAAGAGCGCGTCACTGAGCCATTTCGCCTTCACTTCCGCGGAGCTGCTGATCGATTCCAGTCGCGCCGACGCCGCCGACGTTGCGCTGAGCGAGGCGGCGAGAGACACCATGGACGCAGGGGCGTGAATCGGCGCGGAACTGACGGAGCTATCGAACATGGCAAACGGCTCTCGGTGGAGCCACCTGACTTCTTCGGCACTGAGAGCGCGGCTGTAAATAAAGACGTATTCGATGCCCCCGTTCCAGCAAGAGACGAAATTGCCGCTCTCATACGTACCGCCGATGCCGACGAACTGGTTATCGTCGACTTTCAGGTTGCCATCGGTGGCGGTATCGGACGCTTCCAGCACGCCGTTGACGTAAAGATAAGCGCCGTGCGGTCTCCAGGTGCCGGCTACGTGGACCCATTCGCTCCCGTCGATGGCGTGAGACGAGGTCGAATCAATAATGCAGTCGTTCGCGGTGTCCGTGTAGACGCGCCATTCGAATTTGCCGCCCGCCTGGCCTTGCAGCCGGGCCGGCCGCACGTAGGCGCTCCGCGCGAAGACGGTATTGACCTGGCTCGCCCCGTGCTTGGCCAGGGCAACGACGCTCAGCTCGTTCGTGAGGTCCCATCCAAATTTGGCGGTTCCGCAGTCAATACATTCATCCACGCCGTCGAACAGGAGACAATAGCCGTGACGCCCCGGCGCCCAAAGAGGGGAGCCCCCATAGAAATCACCTCGTTGGCGATAAGGTCCGAGGTCGGTCACTACCCGGCCTGTTCCTTCGCCGAGGAGCCAGCAGCCGGCCAGGCCCCTGGCGAGCGAGTGCGAGGTCCGGATGAGGGTTCCTCTTGTCGGTTTAAGCCGTGGCATTCAATGTCACTCCATAGAATTTGTAGGCGAAGTTATATTTGTCGTTGAAGTCTGTTCGCACGTTCTGC
>JARRQQ010000133.1:15603-24329 GCA_037381725.1 Sedimentisphaerales bacterium | reverse complement strand
GTCCCACCCCCTGCGGCCGCAGAGATTCTTCCAGGACGTTGCGCAACGACCGCACGTCGAGCCAGAATATCCTGTATTCGAGGCTGCTCAAGAGGTTAAGCAGGTCGATGCCGAAATTCTTGGGGAATTGGAACGCCCGCTTGACACTTTCGTCGAAAATGATGTGGCAAATCTCGCGATTTTCGGTCCAGTCCAATTGCGGCAGCATGATGGCGACGCTATTAGCGATTTCATGCTTGTCGTCGTCATCGGCCATGATCTTGGTGACGATGGTCCGAATGTGGCCGGCGTGCCCTCTGTCCGCATGCGCGATTGCGTTTTGCAGCGGGCCTTTCATGTGTTTGTGGAAATGCCTGTCGAAGCCGGCCGGCAGGTATGGATCGAATGCGTCGGAGAGCAAGGCGAGGAAGTTACGGTAGGTCTTTTTGTGTCTGGCCGGACCGAACGACGATAGTCGCATCATGACCTGTCCGAACAGCGGGAATTTCTGGTTTTTCCTCACGGATTTCAATATCTCCGGCAGATACTGGCGGAGTCGATTCGCCAGGGTGGCCAATTGGGAGTCTTTCATCGCACCCATCTCGTTGAGCATCATGGCAAGAGTTCGTTCCTGCTGCTCGGTGTCTATGATCCCCATGACAATGCCCAAGGTCGCATCAGGCCAGGCCGCCATGAGCTCTCTGAGGTGCGCGGTCTTCGCCTCCGCTTTCAGCCTGTGGTCTCTTTGCTCCAGGAGCCAAAAAAAGGGTGTTGCGGGAAGAAAATAATAGCCCAGCGGTTTCATGGTTTTCCATGTCCGCCTAAGTCGCGTGGCGATGATGACTAACGTCTCAGATCCTAAAAGCACCCCGATGCCGGCCACCAATTTGTATTTTGGCTCTCCAAAGAAGTATACGCCGAGCAACAGCGGGATAATCAACAGGTTGGTGAACAGTCCCATCCCCAGGTGGGCCATGCGTTCTCTCAGTCCTCCGCTTCGTACACTCTTCTTGGCTACGGTCATTGTGCTTTCTCCCAAATACGGTAAGCTCCTGGACTCCATTCCGTCACATACACCAGCCAGAACACAGCGTAATTGACTAGCTCTTTCATAGATGTACTCTTACCAATACATCGACAAAATAGGCTTTATCAGCACAGAAAATCCGCCCACAAAACCGAAAAAATCCGATAAGAAACCGGACAAATGCCGTGAAAACGTGACGAATATCGGAAGGTGAACGAGATGCAATTTGGCAGGACGCTTCAGTTGGCCGCCCTTAGTTTTCTACTTCGCTAAGTTCGCAGGTTGGCCCGCATGGCCTCAACCTTCTCCTTTAGGATGGGCCATTTTTCCATATCTCCTTATTGCAAGATGGGAAATCAAGGCAATGTGCATAAATTGGTAATGCTCTGGCAATCGCGCATTTTTTAGTCTCACCGTTAGAAAGAGCGTCGTCCGACTTACAGCCATTACAGTGGATATCCTCGACCCTCATCTTCCATTCCTTTGCGACTTTGGTCTTTAAGGCCGCGTCGTTGTTCCGAGTGGCTGCTCTTGTCAATACTCATCCCAGCGTGTTGAAAAGTATTGACAGGTCTGGCTGTTCGGCATTAAATTCGCCGAGAGTATTTGGATTCTTGCTTCTTGAACCCTGCTCGGAAGCTACCCACGGTCGAATTGAAGGGATGGGTTTCACAGGAATGATGGTCTGTGGATCAGGAATAAGGTGAAAGCAATGAAACGACTTTGGGTTGGTGTCGTTCCATACAACAAAGAAATTGTCATTGCGGCCCTGGAAAGCGGAGCGGAGGCGGTCGTCTTGCCGGATGGGCAAAGCGACAGCGTCCGGCAATTCGGTAGAATCAAAACGGTCGAATCGCATGGTGATCTCAAGCCGGGCGTGGACGTGGAGTTCATAGACGTGGCCAGCAAGGAAGATGAAGATAGGGCCGCGGCGGTGCCTCCTGAGAGAATTGTTGTCCTCAGAATGCTCGACTGGACAATCATCCCTATCGAGAACCTGCTGGCCCGGCGGAGAAAGAACCTCATGGTCCAGGTCGAAAACTCCGAACAGGCTAAGTTGATGGTCGAGATACTGGAAAAAGGTGTGGACGGCGTGGTGCTAAAGACCGACGACGTGAACGAGATAAAGCGATGTGCGGAAATCGTTCAGGGCATCAGCGAAAAGATCGATCTTGTAGTTGCTACTGTCACCGTCGCCAGACAACTGGGCATGGGGGACCGAGCCTGCCTGGATACCTGCACGCAAATGACTCTGGGCGAAGGGATGCTCGTCGGCAACACGGCGGCGGGCTTCTTTCTCATCCATTCCGAGTCCATCGACAATCCCTATGTGGCGTCCCGGCCGTTCCGCGTCAACGCCGGCGCCGTGCACGCTTATACGTTGACGCCGGGCGGCAAGACGAAGTATCTGGCGGATCTCAAAGCCGGGGATGAGGTGCTGCTCGTGGACTTTCACGGCAAGAGCCAGACCGCCTATTTGGGCCGAAACAAGATCGAGAAGCGGCCCATGATGCTCATCGAGGCCGAGGCCGAAGGTCAGCCCATCAGTCTGGTCCTGCAAAACGCTGAGACGATCCGACTGGTCAAGCCGGACGGCCAGGCCGTTTCAGTGACGACGCTGAAGCCGGGTGACAAGGTCCTGGGGCATATCGAGAAGGCCGGCAGGCACTTCGGCATAAAGGTCGATGAGACGCTCATCGAGAGGTAGTGACATGATTTGGCCGAACGATTTGACCAGCCTGATCCTGGCAGCCGTTTTTGGAGCAGCGATAGGGTTCGAGAGAGAACTGAGCGGCAAAGCCGCCGGCCTGCGGACCAATCTGCTCATATGCCTCGGCGCGACGGTATTCACCATCATCTCGCAGGAGATGGCGAAGAATGCGGACGGCTCAGTGACACGAATCGCGGCTCAGATTGTCACCGGCGTCGGCTTTCTGGGCGCCGGCGCTATTATCCAGGATCGCGGCGGCGTGCACGGCCTGACTACCGCGGCCACCATTTGGCTGGTGGCCAGCATCGGAATGGCATGCGGTGCGCGGTTCTATCTGCTTGCGACAATCGCCACCGCCATCACGATCGTCGTCCTCGTCGGCCTCGGAAAGCTGTCCAGACGCGTCGACCGCTACAGGGAAGAGCGCAGGCAAACAAAGAGCACCGACGAGTCGGACCAGGAGCCTATCTGACTCTTTCCCTCGCACCTTCCATTCCTCTATCCTGTTCGGGTTTGCACTTGGCGCATCCTGCTTTTCGCGGTAGAATTCAAGTCGAATTTGTTGTCCGGCCTCAGTAACCTTACCAGGGTCGGATCGCTCTTACGAGGATTACGAAGTCTGTCAGATGAATGTGGAGGCAAAGATGCACTTCTCGAAAGAACAAGCCAGTCACGTCTGTCCGAAGCACGCTCATTCACAAAAGCGCAATTGGAAATGGGCCTGGGTCAGGTACGTTTTTCCAATCGCGGGTCTCGTCTCATTAGCGTGGTTTCTGATCCGTGTGATTCCGAAGCCCTCGCGGGCGTTCTATCCTTGCCAGCGAGTGGCGTTTCCCTTGGCCTCGGGATTCGTAGCCTGGCTGGTG
This sequence comes from Sedimentisphaerales bacterium, assembly GCA_037381725.1. Taxonomy (GTDB): domain Bacteria; phylum Planctomycetota; class Phycisphaerae; order Sedimentisphaerales; family Anaerobacaceae; genus JAFGTG01. The sequence goes on along the minus strand of JARRQQ010000133.1, from coordinate 20,746 downwards.
GGCCTGGGGGCCTCGGCGGCGGCCTTCAGAAAAGCAAAGCTCAGCTTGGCGCGCCGGCGGTACGTGCTGGCCCTGATCTGTGTGGCATTGAGCGTCGGCGCGTTGTGGATCACCGCCAGTGTCACCGGTGAGAAAACGGTGCTGGCCAAGCCGCAGGCGGTCAATCAGCCGATGGGCGTTGCTAAAGGCATTCATCCTGGCCGGGTCGTTTGGGTGAATGATCCCGATGCAACCGACTGGAAGGGTCCCGGCGACGGGCATCCCTGGCAGCCCGAGCATACGGACCTCGGGCAGGTCTGTACGATGATGTCACGCTCTATCCGTGAACTAACCGGGGCGGCTACCGACGCCGGAGCGTGGGAGGCGCTTTTCAAGTCCCACAACAAGGCACGGGACAAAGGAAACGTAGGTTACAAGCCCGGCGAGAAGATCGTCGTCAAAGTCAAGTTCGTCGGTTTCATCTTCACAAGTGGCGGCGTGAATCCAGATAATTACAATCTGGAAAGCAAACAAGACTATATGAATACCTCGCCCCAGATGCTCATTGCCTTGATGCGCCAGCTCGTTAACAAAGCCGGTGTCGGACAGAAGGATATCGCTATCTGTGACAGCCTGGCGTATATCCCGAACGAATATTGCGACCTTATCCACAAGGAGTTTCCGGGCGTGCGGTTCCTGGATCGCGGCGGCAAGTTCGGCCGGACAAAGATGAAACAGTCTTCGGTCCCGCTGTATTGGAGCTGCCACCCAAAGGGTGTCAAGCAGGACTACGTCCCTGAGTCTTACGCCGAAGCGGAGTACCTGATTGACTTTGCGAATCTGAAGGCCCACACGGGAGCCGGGGTGACGCTCTGCGCGAAGAATCACTACGGCTCGCTGATCCGCTGGCCGGCGGAGAAGGGCTACTACGATCTGCACAAAGCGGCGTTCTCCAAGGAGGTGGGCATCTACCGCAACCAGGTCGATCTGATGGGCCATTCGAGCATCGGCGGCAAGACCGTGCTGTACCTGATCGACGGCTTGTACTGTGGGGTCCATCCGGTGGATATGAACAGAGGGCCGCGGCGGTGGAAGTCGCCTCCGTTCAATGGTGACTGGACGTCGAGCTTATTGGCCTCGCAGGACCCGGTGGCCATTGACTCGGTCGGCTTCGACTTTCTTTACGCCGAGTACGAGGACTACCCGCGCAACGCGGGCGTCGACGGCTATCTGCACGAGGCGGCCCTGGCGAGCAATCCGCCGTCGGGGACGTTCTACGATCCCGACCATGTGGGCGACGTCAAGAGGCTGGCCAGTCTCGGCGTGCACGAGCACTGGAACAATCCGCAACAGAAGAAGTACTCTCGCAACTTGGGCACGGGCGACGGCATCGAGCTTGTGGCGGTACAACTATCCGGCATCATCGCGCCGGGAGCGAAGGTGAAAAAACTCGCCGACGGCTTCAAGTTCACCGAAGGCCCCGCCGTTGACGCCGAGGGAAATGTGTTCTTTACCGATCAGCCCAATAATCGAATTCTCACATGGTCGGTCGATGGTTCACCCCTTGGGGGCAAGCTCTCGACGTGGCACGAGAATCCGGGCCGGGCCAACGGTCTTTGTTTCGACAAGAATGGCAGTCTGTTAGCGTGTGCCGACATGGATAACGAGTTGTGGTCCATTGATAGGAACGGTAAGGCCAGCGTGCTCGTCAAAGGCTACAAGGGCAAGAAGCTCAACGGTCCGAACGACTTGTGGGAAGATCCGAAAGGCGGCATCTATTTCACCGACCCGCTTTACAAGAGGAACTACTGGACCCGCGATCCGGCGATGCAGCAGGACGGCCAGCACGTCTACTATCTAAAGCCCGACCGCAAGACGCTCATACGGGTGACTGAAGACCTGGTGCAGCCCAACGGCATCATCGGCACGCCCGACGGGAAGTATCTTTACGTCGCAGATATCGGCGACAAGAAGACGTACAGGTATCGCACGAACAGTAGCGGGACGCTGTCCGACAAGACGCTCTTTTGCTCGATGGGTTCGGATGGCATGACCATCGACAACGAGGGCAACGTCTATCTGACCGGCCGCGGTGTCACCGTCTTCAACCCGGCGGGCCAGCAGATCGAGCATATCCCGATCGACGCCGGCTGGACAGCCAACGTCACCTTCGGCGGCAAAGACCGGCACACACTCTTCATGACCGCTCAGACGTCACTCTATGCGCTGCGGATGCGAGTCAAAGGCGTACAGTAACTTCCGAGAGAAGGACGCCGATGAGTCACCCTGAGAAGAAGAACAATGACCAGGGAAATGAGAAAAGCCTGCCTCCAACGGCGAGTTTCGATGGTTCATCGCCGATGCCGGGCAATCAGATCGGGCAGTTCCGGATCGAGCGGGAACTCGGGCGCGGGGGCATGGGCGTGGTATATTTGGCCCATGACACAAAGCTTGACCGTTCCGTGGCTATCAAGAGCCTGCCGGCCGATATGGCTGACAAGGAGAAGATACTCTCACGCTGGCAGCGTGAGGCGCGATTGCTGGCTTCGCTGAATCATCCGAATATAGCAACAATTCACGAAGTTCACGAAGAGCCGGATGGCAAGAGCTATCTGGTCATGGAATACATTCCGGGGCAGACGCTGGCTGATAAGATCAAGGCCGGACTGATTCCGTTGGACGAAGTACTCACTGTCTTTAGCCAGATTGCCGAGGGACTCGAAGCCGCACATCGAGCGGGGATCATCCACCGTGATCTCAAGCCGGCGAACATCAAGTTGACGGAAGAAGGCAGAGTCAAAATCCTGGACTTCGGTATCGCCAAAAAGGTCGAAGGGGATACTCAGGACGAGGGCCGCACCATCACGTTGCCCGGCCGTTTGATCGGGACGCCGTACTACAAGAGTCCCGAGCATGCGCGCGGCCTGTCGATCGACAAACGGACGGACGTCTGGGCTTTTGGTTGCTGTCTCTACGAGGCGCTAACGGGGCGCTGCGCCTTCGGCGGCGACACTATATCGGATACGCTCGCCAGCATTCTCGAAACGGAGCCGGATTGGAGTGCCTTGCCGGCGAAGACGCCGCCGAGGATTCGCAATCTCATCTGGCGCTGCTTGCAGAAGGATCCCCACCGTCGCCTGCGAGACATCGGCGAAGCGTGGTTCGAGATCAACGAAACTCGAAATGGGACCTCGGTCGCATTTGCTGTGTCGGATGAGACGGTTTCCGTCTCTCGATTGTCCCGACTCCGCGTCATTCTCGTCGGCCTGACGTGCATAGTCGTTGGTTCGCTCATCACCTTTGCTCTGCTCAAGGATACAACCCGGGTGAGTCCTCCGTCTCCGCCGGTCGTCTCGCGGCTCTCAATCAACCTTCCAGCGGAGAAGCGGATTTTCTTCGGTGAGAGCAACCCCAATTGTTACGTGGCCGTCTCGCCCGACGGAACGCGTCTTGTCTACGTTGGCGGAGCGGACAGGCAGAGCATCCAGCTCCATACTCGTTTGATAGATGATCTTCAGATCAAGCCGATACCGGGGACTAAAGGGGCCAGGAATCCCTTCTTCTCGCCGGATGGAAAGTGGGTGGGATTCTTCACAACGCAGGGGCAACTGAAGAAGGTGTCACTGGCGGGAGGTGAGCCGGTGACGTTGCTCGATGAGCTTCAATGGAGTTCAGTCCTGTTCGGAAGCTGGGGGGATGACAACCACATCGTCTTCGATGGGAATCAGGGTTTAAGACGAATATCGGCCGATGGAAGCGATGCGGAGTCTCTCATCAAAGCGGGCACTGAGCAGGGATACGTCTTGCCGCGCTTTCCGCACGTCTTGCCCGGCGCCAAGGCGCTTATCTATACCTCTGGGGGCGAGGTCGAAGCCTACCTGCTCGATACCAATCAGCGGAAACCCTTGCTGGAGAACGCCATCTTGGCTCAATACGCAGCCTCGGGGCACTTACTCTTCGTGCGAAACCAGGCACTCATGGCGGCTCCGTTCGATCCTGAGCGGCTTGAGGTCACCGGCCCGGCCGTTCCAATCGTTGAAAATGTCCGAAGAGATGCCACTCGCTTTGTTCCGCAGATGGCTATTTCCAGTGCCGGGACATTAGTGTATGCCGCGGTCAGCCGCGAGCTTGGCAAAGGGACCCTTGTCAGCGTGGATCGCCGGGGGCGCGCTGAGACACTCGACGATACTCCCCGGGACTACCGGTTCAACCGGCTCCGCCTTTCATCGGATGGTCGTCAAATAGCGACGCAGGTTACCGCCGAAGGTTTGAAATCTCAGGTCCACCTGTTCGATATTGCCCGTCAAATGCTCATTCAATTCACGACAGAGGGCATGAACACGAATCCGGAATGGTCCCCGGACGGCACGCGGATCGCATTTCTATCCGAGAGGGGTGACGGGCCGGGTCTGTACTGCAAATCTGTGGACGGCGGCAGTCCGGCCGAGCTTCTGACGCCGGGGTCCTATTACCCCTGTTCCTGGTCTGCCGACGGAAGATTCCTGGCCTGTATGAAGCAGGATCCAGGAACCGTGGACGACATCTGGATCATTGCGCTCGATGGTGATTCCGAGCCGCAACCTTTTCTTAATACAAGATCGTGGGAGGACAATCCGAGATTTTCACCGGGCGGCCGATGGATCGCCTACGCTTCATCAGAGTCGGGAAGGGACGAAGTCTATATCCAGCCGTACCCGGACGGTGGACGCAAAATACGAATTTCGAGCGAGGGCGGAGCTTCTCCGGTGTGGGCGCCGGACGGCAGTGAATTATTCTACTCGGGTGGCACACAGATGATGGTCGTGGCGATGACGCCCGATCCGAACCTTTCCGTAGGTACGCCTCAACCTCTGTTTGACGTCACGGCATACGGCGTCAGTGGTAACTTCGGGCCGGGCTATGACGTGACGCCGGACGGCCAACGCTTCGTCATGATCAAAAAAAGCGAGAAGCCGGAAGTCGAGTTAGTCATTGTTCTGAACTGGTTCGAGGAGCTTAAACGACTGGCGCCGCCGGAAGGATAGTTGTCTTGCGCGCGAATATCAACCGACTAAGAACCTTTCGAGAGCGCTACAGTCAATATCCCCAGAGGTTCTGCACTGAATCGAACCCTATTTTCACGGGCGTCCAGTGGTTTCTTCGAGCGCTCAAGTGCATCGCATAT
>JARRQQ010000133.1:0-15479 GCA_037381725.1 Sedimentisphaerales bacterium | reverse complement strand
CGTCGATTGTCCTCGGCGGTTTTGAGAGCCAACAATGGCCCGCCGGGAAAGTCGATGTCCAGGGTTTCCAAACCAGATACCACTGGACGCTGTCCCGGCGCTTGAACAAATGGAGGCGTTGAGAACTGTTGTGCTTCTTGAATGGCCCGCACCGGATCGAAATCCTTTTTAAGCAAAACAATCCGATAGCTGAACGTCCACTCGCGCCGGCCTCCTTGCCCGAATTGCCAGTCGTTGCCGGTCAGATTCATCATAGGCATTGAAGTGATGTGCGCCGGTATGGTGGGTGTGTTCGAGCCGAAGCGCAGCAACAAGGTGTCCGGCGTCAAGAGCAATACCGTGCGGCTTCCACCACTGGCCGCGGCGAAGGTCACACCGGCAAAGATTTCGGGATTAGCCCCCGGCAGGTCATCGCCGCCTTTGCCTTTCGGACCGGCGGTGAGGACGGCGCCCGGCGCATCGTATCGGTACCGAGGTTTTTCGATAGCGAGCGGGAAACAGAATTGAACGGACTGTGGAGCGTCTGTCCATCCATCTCGAAGATGATACGTCACGTCGATCCAGGGTTTCCCGGCGTGGAAAAGCCACCTGCTTTCCACGTGAAAACCCGAGCGATTGAAATCCGCGATGATCTCCACTCCGTGCTTCGATCTTCGGCAGACGAGGTTTTGCACAACTGGTTCACTGGATGACACGAGCGGTTCCGGGAGGACGGACTCCGGCTTGGCCCGGCTGTGGTATCGTGTATGTACGAATTCACCCAGCACCGCCCTACTGCCTGCGACCCATTCATGCTCGTCCCGGTCCACGATGGATTGGACGCCGCACCGCATAGGATCGAAAACGACCTGCCCTCCGCGCCATGAGAAAGTCGTTTCTTCCGCGTGGAAGTCACTCGCAGCCAGCGCTGGTTGGACCTTGGGCTGCGGAGCCAAAGATCGGGCGATATCCATCGCCTGGGTCGCCGCGCTCGCACGGTTTCCCGCCGAGATAGCCGCACGCTGACGGTCTGTTCCGCCGAAATCGTGCTCGGCAAATTTCAACAGTTCCGTGACGCCGTACCGAAGCAGCCGGAGGTTCTTTTCATCAGCCCCCGTCGTCATAGTCTTCAGGGCCTGCGATGCCTCGGCCAGCCGGAGCACGCGTTCCGCCTTGCTGAACTCCGCGGTCGGTCCGGCCAGATGTGCCGCCCATTCCTCCCAGCAGATGCCGAACGAGCCTTTCAAGTTTGGAATCGTGAGATTCTTCTCTCGAATCTCCCGCTCGGCGGCCACGAAAAAGTCCTCGTACCGCGCATCCACGATTCGTACGGTCCCGTCGGACTCCGCATTGAATTTCCGGACGAATGCCGAAATGTCCTCCGTCTGCGTCCAATTGTCCCATCCCGTGCCAAGCAGCAAAATGCTCGATATCGGATAATTGTCGCCGTAGGTTTCGTAGTGCCTAACAGTCTGCTGTATGAATTCCTTTCGCTTCTTAAACACGTCCGGGCTGTTTCGGTCTGGCGCGGATTGCACGTGAAAGGCGTCCCATTTCTCGCCGGCCATGGCCGACAAGCAATGGGCCTCGGCGTAGCCTCCCCAGCTTTTCGTATCGTGATAGAGGTCCCAGTGCACGAGCAAACGCCTGCCGTTCGGGGCCTCCCACCAAAACAGCGGATACGGATCTCGCTGGTCATAGTAGCTTTCCGCCCGAAGTCGGTAAATTCCCCGACCGAGGAAGTTGAAGCCACAGTCGGACAGGATATTGGCAATACCCCATGTCATGCTCGGGTTTTCCATCACGAGTGCCGTTCTCGCCGGTACATCCGTGGATTTCTCAATCGGGACGGCACCATAACAAGCCCGGATCGCCGTTTCCGTATCCAGGATGCCCCAAAGTAAGACAGCGTAGTTCCCCGCGTAGCCCATCCGGCCTCTGCGAATAGCATCGTAGAGTCGAGCCTTGCCGGCTTGGCCTCGTTGACGCTCGTAAACCTCGGTCCAAAGCGTTCCGTCGAGATTCCATCGCACCTTATCTTGCTCAGCCGTACCCAGAAAGTAGTCGAGCAACGCTGCCATCCGCAGTTCGACTTCCGTCGCCGAGCCGCACCAGCCATAATCGAGATGCTTGTCCTGCGCCAGGTACACCGTCCATTTTGAGCCGCGCTCCTCCGCCTGGCAAGTTATCGACAGAGCCAGGCATACACCTAAGCAGAACAAATAGAACGGGCACGCGGGCAACTTCACACGGGGCGCATCTTTGTCTTTCATCCGACCATTCCTTTTCATGCCATGAGCTTGTTCCTGCCCTTCTCGTCACCCTTATATCATGGTGCGACATCTCCTGCAATCCCCCTTGCTGGTTCAAGGCCCGGCAAGAGAAACGGCGATGGAGAGGAAAAACCGTAACAGGTTGTTCATATCCACGTCTTTATTCACGTGAGTGAAAAAATGAGTATTGATCACTTCTAAGGTTCTTGAAGGACAGTTACAATGGGCGATACCATGTCTGCAAACAAAAGGAGATTCGTATGATGCGTAAACGACACCTCGGTATAGCGTTGGTTTTGATTGGAGGTTCGTACAGTGTTGGGGCGGTCCCGGGGACGGTGGAGGTCCTTGAGGCCGGGAAGATTTGGGATCGGGCGCCGCATAATGCGTTCACGGATCTTGCGCGCTGGGAGGACGCCTTCTATTGTGCGTTCCGCGAGGGCAGAGGACACGTATCGACTGATGGCAAAATTCGCGTTCTCGAATCGAAAGACGCCGAGCACTGGGAGTCGGCGGCCCTGATTTCATTGAGCGGGTTCGACCTGCGAGACGCGCATTTGTCCGTGACGCCGGACGGCCGCCTTATGCTGATCGGCGGGGCCGCGCCTCGCGAGAAGGACAATCAATCCGCCCCGACCGGCTCGTTTGTCAGCTTCTCGAAAGACGGAAGACAATGGACCGAGCCGCAGATCGCCGTTGAGCCGGGCCGATGGTTATGGCAGGTCACTTGGCACGACGGCAAAGCATACGGCGTTTCCTACACGGCCGGCAAGGGCAGCGAACGCTATCTCGACCTGCTCGTCAGTGACGACGGGATTCATTACAAGCCGCACGTGGCCCGGCTGTTCGAGGAGGGCTATCCGACGGAAGCTACGCTGCGTTTCGATTCTGACGGGACGTGTTACGCACTCGTGCGCCGGGACCGCTCCGGGAGCGACTCGTCCAGCGCGATGCTGGGTAGCTGCAAGCCGGACTACACGCAGTGGCGATGGAAGGACCTCGGCTCGGAATTCAACGGCTTCGGTGGACCCAACTTTATCCGAATCTCCGGCGATTACTGGATCGCCGCGGGGCGCATGCACGACGGCGGCTCTCACACCGCCCTTTGCTACCTTGACGTCAAAAATGGCGTGATGACCAAGCTGACAAAACTGCCCAGCGGAGGCGATACCAGCTACCCGGGCTTGGTTTGGTACAACGGGGTTCTCTACGTCAGCTACTACTCCAGCCACGAAGGCAAAACGAGCATCTACTTAGCCAAGGTGAGAATCACGCCGAAATCAGCACGGGGAACTGGGGGCACAAGTCCGGCAAAGGCTTTTTTAGACGCCAGCGAGATTCTCAAAACGTGGGAAGACAACTACACACATTTTGATAGTATGAAGGTTTCGTACAGTGAACGAGTTGTGGAAGCCATACCTGTGAAAGGCCATCCCAATCGGTCAGATGATCATGTAGACAAGCCCCTGCACGTCGAAAAAGTAGCGCAAGGATTGCGTTTTCATATGCGGTTTTCTAACTATGGAAAATGATGATTGAGCGGGTATAATGCTAACTTCTGTGGGTACGTTAGGAGCAGTTCAATGGACCGAAGAGAGTTCTTAAGAACATCGGCTGGTGTGCCGATGGTGGCGGCAATGGTGACACAAGCAGCGACAGGCTCCCGAATGCCTTCCATACCACAGGACGACCCGCTGGAAAGAAAGAAGAGGGTCGAGGCCAACGAGCAGATTCAGAGAGCTCGCCGGGCGGCTTTGAGTATCCTCAAGCCAAGCAAGAAGCAGTTGGAGCACGGATTGGAGCTTCACGCCAGCTCGCTGGTCTTTGAGTCGTATGGTTTCTCGCCGACCTCAGCTATCGACGGGGACAGGATGGCCGAGGCGATGGAAGCCGGAGCCTCCGAAATCGAGCTTCAGGATGCCCGGGAGGACATGTCGATGACCCGGCACGTCGTCGACGCTGGCGAGCGTCAGGAGTATATGGACGCCTGGGAAGCGGCGGGAGTGACCTGCATCTTTCAAAACGCCGGAGAGGAAGGTATCGCGATCAGTCGGCTCGTGAAACGGCTGGCACGATTCACTTACGTAACCGACATGATGCGCGACTTTGTCTGCAAGGCGGCCGCGCCCGATGATATTGTCGCGGCCAAGAAACAGAACAGACACTGCCTTTATTTCAGTGGCAACGGAGTGCCAATCCCGCAGGACTGGGTTTCCGCGGAGGAGGAATTACGCTACGTTCGGGTATTCTTCCAGTTGGGTATTCGGATGATGCACCTGACGTATAACAGACGCAACGTGATTGGTGATGGGTGTGGCGAGCCGTCCGATGGCGGATTGAGCGATTTCGGGCGTGCCGTCATCGCAGAAATGAACCGCGTGGGGGTGATTGTTGACGTAGCCCACTGCGGCTGGCGGACCAGCAGAGAAGCCGCGGAGATCTCGGATCGGCCCATTGTCGCCAGCCATACGACCTGCGGGGCGCTTCACGAGCATATTCGAAGCAAGCCCGATGGCGTCATTCGCGCCATTGTCGATAAGGGAGGGCTGATTGGAATCTGCTGTATTCCGAGTTTTTTGGGCGACAAAGGTGATATCGCCAAAATGATGGAGCATGTCGACTACGCCGTCAAGACCTTCGGCGCGGACTACGTGGCTATCGGCATGGATCACGGCTACACTTCTCGAAGGGCTGCTCGGGAGAACGCGAAACTGCCCAAGCGCAGAAAGTCCCGAACTCGGTGGGAAGCGCTTTGGCCCGAAGGAGCGCTCGCCGCCAAACCGCCTGTCAGTCAGCTCAGCATGGCGTGGACCAATTGGCCGCTCTTTACAGTAGGTCTCGTCCAGCTTGGCTATTCCGATTCCGATATTCAAAAAATTATCGGTGGCAATGCGCTTCGTGTGGCTCGTGCGGCGTTGGCATAGAGACCAGACGATTTATCACGAAAAGTGAAAGGATACTCAAATGAACGCGAAACGGCATAGTCAGATAGCTCTCGTGCTTGTCGCCACGATGGCGGCCTGGAATACGGCGCAAGCGAATGTGGTTGCGGAAGGGGCGAAGGTGGAAAAACTGGCCGGAGGCTTTGCGTTCACGGAAGGGCCGGCGGCGGACGCCCAGGGCAATGTCTATTTTTCGGATATTCCCCACAATCGAATTCTCAAGTGGTCGCTGGGTGTCCGGCCTCTTGAGGGCAAGCTTTCCACGTTTCAGGAGAACTCCGGCGGAGCGAACGGACTTTATTTCGATTCCAAAGGCAATCTTCTGGCTTGCGAAGGCGGCGGTCGACGGCTCGTTTCAATCGATCCGCAAGGTAAAGTAACCGTTCTGGCCGAGCGGTATCAGGGCAAACGGTTCAACAGCCTCAATGACCTCTGGATCGATCCGAAAGGCGGAGTGTACTTCACCGATCCACGTTACGGCAGCCGGGACGGGATGGAACAGGGAGAGTACGTCTATTATCTGTCCCCGGACCGCAAGAGGCTGATTCGCGTGATCGACGATATGGTCCGGCCGAACGGCCTGATCGGTACGCCCGACGGCAAGACGCTCTACGTCGCCGACAACGGAGGCCACAAGACGTTCGTTTATGAGGTCAACGACGATGGCACGCTCTCGAACAAGAAACTCTTCGCTCCCGAAGGCTCGGACGGCATGACCATCGACAACGAGGGCAACGTGTATCTGACTGCCGGAGTCATCGCGGTCTACAACAAGGACGGCCGGAAGATCGAGGAGATCAAAGTCCCTGAGAGCCCGGCCAACCTGACCTTCGGCGGCAAGGACCGAAAGACGCTGTTCATCACGGCACGGACCTCGTTCTACGGCATTAGGATGCGAGTCGCAGGCGCAGTGCGAAAGCCAGCCGGGCCGCTTTCCAAGTATGAACAGGACGTCGTCCAAGCCGGCGCGGGCGCTCTGGCCATTACCTTCATTGGTCACGGCACGCTGATGTTTGCGTTCAAGGGCAAGATCCTCCACGTGGACCCCGTGAGCGCCGAGGCGGACTACATCGACATGCCCAAGGCGGACCTGATCCTGATTACACACGAGCATGGTGACCACCTCGATCCGAAGGTCGTAGAGCTGCTCCGCAAGGACGGAACCAGCATAATCCTGACCGAGGCCTGCGCCGAAAGGATACGCGGCGGCGTGGTCATGCACAATGGCGACGTCAAAACGATTCAGGGACTCAAGATCGAGGCTGTTCCCGCGTACAACATCGTCCACAAGCGATCCGGCGGCGTGCCCTACCACCCCAAGGGACGGGGCAATGGCTACATCATCACCTTTGGTGACGAGCGGGTTTACGTGGCGGGCGATACTGAGAACACGTCCGAGATGAAGCAGCTCAAGAATATCGACATCGCCTTCTTGCCGATGAATCTGCCCTATACGATGACACCGGAGATGGTCGCCGACGCCGCCAGGGCCTTCAAGCCGAAGATTCTCTACCCCTACCACTACGGCCAGACGGACCCCAACAAGCTCGTCGAACTATTGAAGGATTCCAAGGACATTGAGGTTCGCATTCGCCAGATGCAGTGACGGACAACGCATCCGACAGACGACCTGAATCGTGGACGTGAGCTTGTCCTCTTGATCTGCACCTGCTCAGCGGGTATAATCTCATAGACGAGAATGTCTATTGCGAAAGGAACCACTTATGGCAAGGGTGACAAGATATCCGAGTCGGCGTGACGTGCTGAAGGGTTTTGGCGGCTTCGGCTGCGCCGGGCAGCCGGTGGGTCAGGAAGAATGGGCTATTTCGAAAGGACGCGGTTCTGCCCGCAAAGGTCTGCCTCGTCAAGGGCAATGATTGCCGGGACATAGTCTACCAGGCGCTGAAGAAAATCGAGGACGAGGTCATTGCTTCCATCGGCGAGAAACGAATCCTCCTCAAGCCCAACTTCGTGGTGACGAACCGCCAGCTCGCCGCGACGCACGTCGATGCGATCCGGGCCATCCTGGATTTCCTCAAGCCCCACCACACGAAACAGATCACCATCGGCGAGTCCACGATCTCCAGGGAAGGCACGTTCAGCGGCTACGAGAACTACGGCTATCTGGCCCTCGAGAAGGAATACAACGTCAAACTGGTGGACTTGAACAAGCAGCCGTCGCAATATCGGTACGTATTCGGCCCCGGCCACCGCCCGACGCCGATTCGCATTATCTCCACGTTTCTCGATCCGGACCTGTACATCATTTCCGCCGCCAAGATGAAAACGCACGACCGCGTGGTGACGACCCTGTCCCTCAAGAACATCTTGATGGGCGCGCCGATGAATGACTACAAGACGAACGACAAGCACCTGATGCACACAGAGTACACCTTCTCCCGTGAGTCGCTGCTCAACTACAATCTGTTCCATCTGGCCCAGGAGATCTACCCCGACCTGGGCGTGATTGACGGCTTCGAGGCGATGGAAGGCAACGGCCCGGTCGGCGGCACACCCGTCGATATGAAGATCGCCATGGCCAGCCTTGATCCCTTGGCGATGGACACCTTAGCGACCAAGCTGATGGGTTTTGATCCCACGCAGATCATGTATCTGAAGAGCATGGCCGAAGCCGGCATGGGCCAGGGCGACCTGTCCAAGATCGAGGTCCTCGGCACCCCGCCCGGCCAGTGCCAGCACCACTTCAAACCGAACAAACGTCTCATCGAGCCTTACGGCCTGGCATCCTGATCCGGGATCGCCAGTCTTTGTTGACGAGTCCAGCGATCTCGACGGGAAGGACATGCCTAAATGCCGTCCGTTACGCCCTCGGCCTCTTGAGCTTCATGCCGAAGAGGAAACGCAGGACGTTGAATCTGTGTCAGGCGATTTCCGCGAGGGCGCGATTGATCCGGGTAATGGCCTCGTCGACTTCCGCCGTGCTTTTGAATCCGATCACGACCGCGTCCACCAGGCCGGACTGCATAGTGAAGCGGATGGATATCTCGCGGTCGGCGGGGTCGGTGAATGTGCCGTTGCCGATCAGCTTCATGCCGATCACGCCGTGGCCGTTGGCGCGCATCACCTTCATTTGAGCGAGCACCGGAGGCAGATTGGACGTGTCGCTCGTCGCGTTCCAGGTCTCGGCCGGCGTGTCGATCCATACACCCTGGGGATTGACCCGCACGAGGTTGACGTCCACCCAGTCCAATTGGGCCGCTTTGGTCAGCGCGGGCAACGAATGGCACGAGACGCCGTGGGCGCGGATGATCTTCTTGTCCTTGGCCTCTTCGAGAGCGTCCAGCACGCGCCGCCGCTCGTCGTCCCACTTTGCCGTTGTGGCACAGTGGGTCAGCAGACTGTCGATATAGTCGACGTCCAACTCCTTCCGCAACTTGTCCAGCACCTCCAGGGGCTTCTCCGGCACGCCCGACATCTTGGTCTGGATGAAGAGCTTCTCGCGGGGCAAGCCTTTGATGGCCTTGCCGACCATCGCGTGCGTCCTGTAGCTCTGGGCGGTGTCGATGTACGTAATGCCCTGGTCGTAGGCGTAACGTATCAGCCGGTCGAATTCGTCCTGGCCGAGCGCTTGCTGGACGCTGCCGCTATTGCTGCCGGTGCCGAAGCCCAGCCGGCTGAGCTTGATGTTTGTCTTACCCAACGTGACCTGATCGACCGCCGTCGGCTTTCGCGAGAACGGACTGCTGCTGCACGACGACAACAAGGTGGCCCCGCCCAAAGCCACTGCGCCTCTGATGAAATCTCGCCGACTAATTCTCTCGATGCTCATAATGAACTCCTTCTACACAACTTCGAGCCCTTGTCGTTCTGTCGCAAGCGGACAGAAACTACGCAAGATTATCGCAAATCCTACCTTTCCCGCGTCGGCAAGGCAAGTTCTGATTAGATTCAGCCTGAGCTGTGAATCATCGTAGTTGTATTGCGAAGACGATCATCGCCGAGCCGTCGGGGAGATAATTCTCAATCCGGCCGGTTTGGACAAAGCCCCTGGCGCGATAGAAACTCCGAGCTTTCTCGAACGTCAGGCTATCGTACGTCTCGACCAGAAGTTGCTTGTACCCGGCCTGAGTGGCACGCTTTTTGACCGCCTTCATCAGCGCGCTTCCCGCGCCGCCGCCCTGCCGCTCGGGGTGCACCGCGAACCATGACAGCCAGACGTTCCGTTCGGGTCCCCAGACGTACCGGTGGAGGCCGATCAAGCCGCAGATTCGCCCTTCGTCCCGCCAGACGTAGTATTGCCTGCCGGAGTCGATGCCGTGCTTCTTGCACGCAAAGTAGAACGTCATGCTCTGTCGGGCCCAGCGAGCTTCATCCGGATTCATCGCGACCGAAATCAGCTCGACCGCTTCCTCGACGTCGCTCTCCGTCATAGGCTCGAGTGAAACGTGCGGTCTGTCGTCTGCCTTCATCGGGCTATCATCTCCGTCGCCCTTCACGGCTCCAGCATCTCGTCGAATAGGTCATGATCGGGCCAGGCCGACACCGATTTGACTGCTTCTGAAAGCAGAGAATCAATTTTGCCGAAATCAGATCCTCTTCTATTGAACAGGACGGCGCAGTCGATGCCGTTCGACCACCTGGCCATGAACGTGTAAGTTCCGGGCAGGCTGCCTGTGTGCCACGTGTTGCGCCGGCCGTTGCCGTA
The DNA here is from genome assembly GCA_037381725.1 of Sedimentisphaerales bacterium. Lineage (GTDB taxonomy): Bacteria > Planctomycetota > Phycisphaerae > Sedimentisphaerales > Anaerobacaceae > JAFGTG01. The sequence continues at coordinate 5,619 of JARRQQ010000133.1, read as the reverse complement.
GTCTCTCACCGACCAGCCACAGGCGTAGAATCTCTCGCCGGGCTTGTACGTCTCGCGGGCGATGTTTTGTGGAAGTGCGAACATCGTCTCGATGGACTCGGCAGAGAGGATCGGGCAGTTGCAGGGGTCGTCAAACGCGGCGGCGAACCGTGCCATCTCCGGCGCCGAGGCCAGCCATCCGCCGTGCGAGTCCATGTTCTCCAGATTGAATGTTCCATACGCCGAGTCGTCTTTTGATTCGTACGCCACTTCTCCGGCGACGCGGTCCTCGCGTTTCGAGTGCCCGATTCGCATACGCGTAATTCCCAGCGGCGACAATATCGCTTTCCGGATATAGGTCTCGTAGCTCATGCTGGTCCTCTGTTCTGTCACGCGTCCCAACAGGCAATAGCCGTAATTGCTGTAGGCGTACTTCGTTCCGGGTTCGTACTGGAGCGGCTGGCCGTTCATGAAGGTGATGATGTTTGCCTGTGAGACCGGCAGCGACACGCCCAGGGCTTTACTTATTTTCTTGTCGGCGAACATGGGATCGAACGCCTTGGCGCGGTCCCAGCCGCCGAGATGCTGGAGCAGGTCCAGGATAGTCACTTCCTGAAGCCTCGGATCGATGTCTTTTCCATCAGGCGGTCCGAACGGCAGAATATCGAGGACGTTATCATCCAGCTTAAGTTGTTTGTTCTCAACGAGTTTCAAGATTCCAGCGGCCGTGATAGATTTGGACAGACTCGCGATCCGAAACAGTGAGGTTGGCTTCCTTTCCGGCGTGTTTGCATCCGCCCAGGTGTATCCTCGCGCGAAGACGAGCCGGCTATGATACGTCACGGCTAACGTACCCGCGGACACCTGTCGTGACGTCATGAAGTTCTTCATCGTCTGGTCCAAGACCGACAGATCAGGCACTTCCGTGCCTGTTTGCCGCCAAACTCGCTGGCCCGCAAAGCCTGCGCAGCCCGTCAAGACGGAATACACCATCGCGAGAAGAACGACCTTCACGACATACCAACGGTACATTGTTCTGTTCCTGCAATCCATACTGATTCCTTCTGTAAGGCAGGCCGAATCATCTTGTCGAAGGACGGAACATCACCGGAGCGTTCATGACCTTAACGTGCCGCCTGATATCCTGGCGATGGGGGAACCATTCGACAAACAGATTGGCGATGGCTTCCCACAGCGAGACCCACGCCGCGACGGTCAAGCCCTGGGCAAATACTTCGGCCCAAACTCCTTCGTGTGGCGAGAATCGCCGCGTCGCCATGATGGCCAGCGCCAGCAGCGTCAAGCCGATCAAGAACAGCACAAACGACCGCCTGAACATGGCCGCGAGCGATCGCCGTTCGGTTTCTTGAAGGTAGTGAAAATATGTCTGAATACTCTTGCGAACGCGGCCCATGACTGCCTCGTCCGGCATGTTCAGGAGTGAGATTCGGATCACGAAGTCGGCTTTGCCGATCTCACGCACACATTCGATGACGTAATCGACGAACTCCTGATCGAGGTCTTTTTTCAGGTACGGCGCGGTTCGATCGAAGTTGTTGTACAGGTCCTCCACCGACCGGACGGACGCGTCGATTATCACCTCACCCTTCTCCGTTCGTTCGTATCTGTTGAGGATCGCTTTTTTCATGACGGGTACGCGGCCTATCCGTTCATGGTTTCCATCGGCCTTCTAATCCGGCCCTAGGGCCGTGCGGATCAGGTTGCGTTGGTCATCGTACCAATCCGCGTAGCGCGTGCCGGGCAGGAATTCGTCATGAGCCTGTGCGAGGAAATCCGTCAGCGTCTTGCGCATCTTCTTGAGTCGGGGCACGTCCTTTTGGCCTTCTGCCAGGTTGTTCATCTGGTATGGATCGGCAACGTTGTCGTAAAGCTCTTCCTTGCCGATCAGCCATCGAACGTAAGTATGTTGCTTTGTCCTGACGCCTCTCCACTCGGGCCATGACGTTCCCGATTGGAAGAAGTCCCAATGCGACACATAGTTCATCATGAGAATCTCGTCCCGGTTGACCTTGCCTTCGCCCAGCACTGCTCGGCTGAGGTCGACGCCGTCGGAAGTGTCGGCGGGTTGCATACCCAACATGCCGCACAGCGTCGCCATGTGGTCCATCGGACTGTAAAGCTCGTCACTTGTGACGCCGGCGGCGACACGGCCGGGCCAGCGGATGATGAGCGGAATATTCACGGCTTCCGCATAGGGCACCATTTTGTTGATTCGATTGTGGGACCCGTGCATCTCGCCGTGGTCGGCGGTGAAGACGACGATGGTATTGTCCGCAAGACCCGAGCGGTCGAGGAACTTCATGATCCGTCCGACGTTATCGTCCACGTTCTTGGCCATCGCGTAATAGCAGCGGGCCTGGAACGGTTTCTTCCTGCGAGGATGGTCTTCCGGGACGTTGGGCGCCCAACGGAGCTGTTGAGGAATGTGCTCGATGTAGCCCTCGGGCAGGTGGCTCGCGGCAAATGGCGGGTGCGGCGGATGAGGCGCCATCATTAGGAAGAATGGTCTGCCTGAGTCTTTGTTCTTCTTCATGAAATCTATCGCCAGACTGGTTTCACCGTCGGTCTCGTAGCCCGGCATAACAATCTTCTTCGGCTCATCGCGGTAGAACCACCAGTTTCGGAACGTGGCGTGGAAATTGAAGGCTTCCCAATGCTCATAGCCGAGGCGGTTCGGCCCGGGCGGCGTGAATTCCGTGTTCGGATTCTCCTTCACGTACGCCTGGACGGCTTTGGGGTCGCGTTCGTACTTGCCCGCCTTCTTGAGATTTCCGGCGGAGAGGTGCCATTTTCCGATGAAACCGGTGTGGTAGCCGGCGTCTCGGAATATGTGGGCGAGGCACCTCTGGTCGGGATGTGCCTCGACCCAGTTCAAGACGATGCCGGAATGAGTGGGGTATCGGCCGGTTTGGAGCATGCCCCGGAAAGGCGTGCACAATGGGCACGCGGATGTTGCATTTGTAAAACGGATCCCCTGGCTGGCGAGCAGGTCGATGTTTGGTGTCTCGATGTTCTTTCCGCCGTAGACGCTGCAAGCGTCGGCACGGAGCTGATCATCGAAGATGACGAGAACATTCGGACGCTGAGTTTGCCCGGATTGTTGTTGGCTTGAAAAACAGGAGCCTCCCAAGACAGCTATGGAGGCGGCGCCTGCGCCGGCAGCCTTGAGGAACTGACGTCGATTCATTTCTGGCAGAAGAGACTGACTTTCGCGCGACATCGGATGGTTCTCCTTTCTGACCATTCTTCGGGCCCTCATCGTCCACGAGCCTATAGGATACGCCAAAAGAGGGCAAAAAGGAAGGCCGGAAAGGTTCAGTCTTGTTATCTGGCCCGTTGTCGTTTCGATTTGCTGAGGTGGCGGATTTTGGGCAGCAGATCGGTGCGGCCTCGCTCTCGCAGGAAATCGGCGACGAGTTTCTTGTTCTGTGGCTGATAGTACTGCAACAAGGCTGCCTGGAGGCGTTTTTCTCTACGGGATCGGCTGACGTGGACGCTCCGGCCCGCTCGGTCCACGCCCGAAACGTACATCGCCGTCGAGAGCGTCTGCGGAATAGGAACGAAATCCTGGACCTGTCTTGGCCGCCACGAGCGCGAGACCAAGTACTCGGTCAGCTTGAGCGCATCCTCGGGCCGGCAGCCCGGATGTGCACTGATGAAATACGGCACGAGGTACGCCTCCTTCCCCGCTCGTCGGCATGCCTCGGCGAACCACTGCTCGAACTGCTCGAAGACTTCAAACCGGGGCTTGCCCATCAGATCGAGGACGTTCGGACAGGTGTGCTCCGGAGCTACTTTCAGATGCCCGCCGACAAAGTACCGGACAAGTAGATCGAGATATTCGTGATTCTTCAGAGCCAGATCGTGGCGAATGCCCGAGGCGACGAACACGTTGACGTGCTTTGTTCCGCTGCCAGCCCATCGGACGAACGCTTCCATCATCTCCATCATCGGGCCGTGATCGAAGGCTGCTTTCTTGCACAACGACGGTGACATGCAACCGTTTCGCGAGCATGGCTGCTCTTGCGGACATTCCATTCCATACATGTTGGCGGACGGCCCACCGAGATCAACGATCGTGCCGCGAAACTGAGGATGTCGTTGAATCACCTCCGCTTCGTTCAGCAGGGACTCCAATGACCTTGATTGGATTTGTTTTCCTTGGTGGCCGCTAATTGAGCAGAACGCACATCCGCCGAAGCAGCCGCGATGGGTCGTTATGGAGAACTGGACCGGCGTCAGCGCCGGCACGCCTCCTTCTCGGTCGTAGCTTGGGTGCCATTGCCGTGAAAACGGCAAATCGTACAAGGCATCCAATTCGACGCCGCTCAAAGGGGCACTGGGCGGCAGCACAACAACCGTGCCGGGATCCTGTTCCTGAACGACCGATTGTCCGCCCGGATGAACCTGGGCTCCGTATTGTTTGTGTGCCTCCATAACGCCAGCGGCGTCTGCTTGTTGCTGCCCGAGTGACGGCAGCCGGATTGCACCGTCGGGAACGGCCACTCCCTTGTGCGCAATATACGCCGTGCCGGGTATGCCGGTTAGATCACGAATCGACTGCCCCGCTTTCAGTCGCCGGGCAACTTCCGCAATCGCCCGTTCAGCCATGCCGTGCACGAGTAAGTCCGCCTTGGCATCGACGAGCACCGAGCGTTTGAGCTTGTCCTCGATGTAGTCGTAGTGTGCGAGTCGGCGCAGGCTGGCCTCCAGACCACCCAGGATGATCGGCACATGGGAGTAAGCTTCCCGCGCCCTCGCTGAATAGACGAGCAAAGGCCGGCCCGGACGCCGACCCACCGCCCCGCTGGGGCTGTAGACGTCTTGTCTTCGGCGGTGGCCCATGGAGGCGTAGTCGTTCAGGCGGGAGTCGATGCAGCCGCTGGTGATCCCCCAAAACAGCCGGGGCGGCCCGAAAGATCGAAACGGCTCGACACTCCGCCAGTCCGGCTGTGCCAGCACAGCCACGCGGTAGCCAAGTTTTTCGAGCCACCGCCCGATCATCGCCACGCCGAACGAGGGATGATCCACGTAAGCATCGGCTGTAATGAGGATAACATCCGCCCGACTCCAGCCGCGCTCTCGTAGCTCTTCCGACGCGGTGGGCAAAAACAGACATGCACCCGTCTTTCGTTTCGTCATGGGCGCATTATACCACAGTTGCCTTGCCCTTGTTCAAACGTTCGGAATGCCTGCTGCGATTGACAACATTCCGGGTTACATAGATCGGCCAAACCCGAAACACTCCAGCAATTCCTTATGCTGAAATAGACTCCTTTGTCTGAGTTTGCTTACGTTTCTCTCCTATCAGACCGTCGATTGACAAATCCTCGTCTATCAACGGCCAGTGGATGCCATATCCCGATGGCGATATCTCGTATTTCTCCCTTTCAGCTTGAGATGCCTTGGCAAGTCTTTTGGAAATATCCCCTATCGGAAAGGTATATTCCTTCTCATCCACCTTCAAGGCCATTCTGTCATTTTCAAAAGCAACCTTTTCGATTCTGTGATATTTTCTCATCGTCTTAGCTCTGCTGAAGCCTATCCCATTCCTGCGTGATGAATTCGAAATACTCAAAAATGATCTTCTTCACTGCCCGTTTGTCCTTAGTGTGCATC
>JARRQQ010000132.1:0-8731 GCA_037381725.1 Sedimentisphaerales bacterium | reverse complement strand
TGTCCGTCAGATGGCAAATCGTGTCCGTACGGACGGCGACGTCTATCGGACAAATCGTTCTCTCTCCAGTCTTGCTGACATCGACCATTGGCCGGGATGAGATTCACCTGATTGAAAGCAGAGGTCACCAGCGAAATTTCATCGATGCCACCAAGACTGGAGAGAGAACGATTTGTCCGATAGACGTCGCCGTCCGTACGGACACGATTTGCCATCTGACGGACATCTGCACACGATTAGGTCGAAAGCTCCGGTGGGACCCGGAGAAAGAGGATTTCGTCAATGATCCGCAAGCCAGTCGGATGCTCACGAGAGCAATGCGATCCCCCTGGCACCTTTAGCGTGACCGGATGGGGAAATCCAGTTCGGGGAGCGCGGCGTTGCCCCGTTTTGCTTTGTGTTCCACTTTCTTTCGATCCGAGGACCCGAGCCTTCCCGCTGAGTGGTACACCACGTGTCAGTTGCAGAACTTCTGTCTCGTGTCAGGCTCCGCCTTGCCGCCCCGGATGGGGACGGGATGCATTTGTTTGAGCAGCGCTTTCATCCGGGCAACCACGTCGGCGTATTCCGCGTCTGCGACCAGATTGTGCAGCTCGTGCGGATCGTGGTCGTGATCGTAGAGTTCCTCGCCTTGCTTGCCGAAAGCCCATTCAGTATAGCGCCATCGTTCGGTCCGGACGCTATGGCCCGGGTTGGCTCCGCGCTGCACCTGCGTGTAGGCGGCGTGTTCCCACGGAGCCCGCGGATTCTCGATCAGCGGGCGAAGGCTGAAGCCCTCCAAATGATTCGGCGGCGTCAGGCCGGCCAAGTCGGCCAGGGTCGGATACAGATCGACCAGTTCCACGGGTCGCGCGCTTGCCCGGCCTGCGGTCTTCTGGCCCGGTACGGAGACGATCAGCGGTACGCGCGCCGATTCCTCGAAGCAGCTCTGCTTAAACCACAGGCCGTGCTCGCCGAGGTGATAGCCGTGGTCACTCCAGAAGGCGACGATCGTGTTCTCCCACAACCCCAGCCGGTCCACGGCGTCGAGCAGCCGGCCGATCTGGGCATCAACAAACGAGATAGCGGCGTAGTACGCCCGCTTGCATTCGCGCGCCTGGTCCGGCGTGACGCCGAAATACGGCCACGGTCGGGTCGAGGCCAGGGCCAGGCGCGGATAGCCATCCCGCGTTTGCGGCGTGATTTTCGGCAGTGACATCGAGTCCATCGGGTAGAGGTCGAAGTATTTTTTCGGAGTTACCCACGGACAGTGGGGTTTGTAGAATCCGGCCGCGATGAAGAAGGGCTTGTCTTTGTGCACCTCAAGCAGCCGGATCGCCTGGTCGGCCACCTTGCCATCCGTGTGCTGTTGGTCTGTCCCCATTTTGTCCGCCAAAAAGGCCATAGCTGATCCAAGACCCCGCTTGGGCGTGTAATTCATGATATCAGGTTCGAGCGCCGTCTTATCGCGTCCCGCCGGGTTGAATCGCTCCATCCACGAGATCCGGTCATCGAGACCGTTGGTTCCGATGTCCCCCGGGTTCCCGTAGTGGTACAGCTTGCCGACGCGAGCCACGTAGTAGCCGTTTTGCATGAACATCTGTGGGAGGGTCACCACGTCGGGCAGGCCCTGGCGAAAGTGATACCGCAGGTTGAATACCCGCGTGGTGTCCGGGCGCAGGCCGGTCAGTAGTGACGACCGGCTCGGGCTGCACAGGGGAAACTGGCAATAGGCCAGATCGAAGCGCATCCCGCGTTCGGCAAGTCGGTCGATATTTGGCGATTTCACCAGCGGATGCCCGAAACAGCCGAGGTCGTTGTTCATGTCGTCCACCGCAATGAACAGAACGTTGGGTTTGGTGGGGGAATCGGACGCCGCGTCGGCCCAGTTGCGGCCGAACCCCAGCACGCTGCATCCCGTAGCCGCCAAACTCGTTTTCAGAAACTGTCGCCTCGAAAGATGTGCTCTCTCTGTCATTTCTATGCTCCCGAATATTATGCCTTCACGTGCATCCTATTCTAAACCAGTTTTCGTGATTCAGCCACATATTTCCAGCGAGAGTATGCGTGGGGCCATCCTTTCGCCATCACCCTCTTGCATAATGAGACGCGACCGGCTACCATGACAGGTACGAGGCTGGCTTGTGCCGGGTCGGCCGCACATCGGATGTATAGACTGAAGAGGATACCCATGACGTCTTTCGCTCATAAGCCGCTGACTCACATTATGTTCAGTCTTTGTATCACTGCCTTGCTCTGGTTTGGCCTGGACGTTCACGCTGGCGTGAATGACCGTCGTACGGACGTCAAGAGCAGTTCCGACGCAGCCAAGGACTTTCGCATATCGCCGCGATTCGACCGATTTTTCCCCTTGGCCGAATCGTTCGCTTACGCCGGGACAGGGTCTTATGACATGACCATCTGGCTGCCTGGCGCGGGCAAATCTTCAGGCTTGAAGCTCCGCCTCTGGATGAAGACCGACGCAGATCAGCCGGAGATTGAGTTTTCCGGCAGAGAACGCCATAAGCCCGTGGGGGAATCTAGGCTCGATCCGACGTGGAAGGACTTCGGGCTGGTCGACCGGACAAACGAAGAGTTCGGCAACGGGTTTGCCTGCATGCGCGTGTTCGGGCTGACGGCGCCCGACGCGAAGACGTCCTACGTCGTGCTCACTCCGCAAACGGAAGTCTCCCTCTCCGGATCCATACGTGACGCGGAACGGACTTTATGTGGGATTTCCCGCGACGAGGTAGGACACACCTCCATCACGCCCAGCCGTGTGCCGGTTAGGGCGCCGGAGGAATTCATGCTCTGTTATCAGGCAGGTACGCAAGGGTTGCCAGCGGGAAGTCTGTTGAGATTGGCCTTTGCAAAGGCGTTCAGTCTGCCCCAGCACCAGGATCGAGAAGCCGCCGGATGGATTGAGGTTTACGGGGCGAAGTCACCGGTAGAATTCGTGGCGGTCCAAGGCTCGATCGAATCTCACGAGCGCAACGACGTTTTCTTCCGCCTTCCCAAGGGACTTGGACCCAACGAGCGGATCCATTTCAGGTACAAGACCGATTTCGTGTATCTCTTTTCTCACACGTGGTCGGAAGTGGATCGCCGGTACTGGTGGAGCGAGCTGCCGCCGATGGCGTTAGCTGTGGCGGTCGATGAGCGTGATGCTTTTGTGTCGCCGCTGCGCGTGAACAGCCATACACTAGAAGTCGTAGCCGGACCGCCTGAGCGGCTGCATCTCTTTTTGCCGGGGCGGGTCAGACGAGACGAGCGTCACCGCCTGAGCGGCATCTTCACCGACCACTATCGCAACGTGCCGTCGCCCGGGCCGATAGATGGGAATATTCACCTGCGGCTGTGCGGCAAGAAGACGTATGAGTTAGGTGGTCCGGAAGGCCATTTCACCCGGTGGTATCGTTTTTCGCTGGCGCTGCCGGACTTGCCGCCCGGCGTTTATCGGGCGCAGGCTTACGACCTCAAAACCGGCGCGGTTCGCGCACAGAGCAATCCGATGGAGATTCTCACAGCCGATGACGAGCGGTTTCCCATTTACTGGGGCCAGATACACTGTCATAGCGAACAGAGCGACGGCACGGGCCGGTTCGAGGACATCTACCTCAACTCGCGAGATGAAGGGTGTTTGGATTTTGCAGCCGGGTCGGATCATGCCGAATACTTCAGTGACAATGAATGGCTGTGGATGCAGGATCTCAGCAACCGGTTCAATGAGGACGGGTGCTTCGTGACACTCAACGGCTATGAAAGGGCGGGCGATCAAGGCCACTGGAATTTCTACACGTCAGCGGACCGTCTCCCATTGTTTCGCGGCATGAACATGGACCCGGACAAGAACACCTTGCAGTCGGCGTGCGAACGCCTTTCCGACCGACCGGACGTGGTCGTGGGACCGCACGTTCATCATGGTCGCTTCTCATTCAAATACAAGTCCAATATTCAGTGCTTCCACGAAATATATTCCATGTGGGGCAACTACGAGAAGTTGACGTACGGTTTCTTGAACAAAGGCGCTGTGATCGGCGTGACCGGCGGGGGCGACAATCACGAAGCACGCGGCGGTTTCTCATGCGAGGATCCCGATGGGCAGGGCACAACGCCGCACACATTTGCCCCGGGCTTGAAGTGGAAGACGGGGCTGACCGCGGCTCTGATGCCTCGTCTTGAACGTTTTCAGCTTGTCCGTGCCCTGCGCGAGCGCCGGACTTATGCCACCACTGGTGCGCGAATCCTCGTGGATTTCTCGGTCTCCGGCGTACCGATGGGCGGTGAGCGCACGGGCGGAAGCGACGCTCCGACGATCATGGCTACAGTTCATGCTGTTTCACCAGTCGCCCGCGTGGAAATTATTCGCGACGGGCAGGTCGTCCAGGCGATGCAAGGGGATGGTCTGGACATGGTTGTGAACTGGGCGGACGGAACTGTGACGCCGGGGCGGCACTGGTATCTCCTAAAGGTGATCCAGGCTGATAAGGAAATGGCGTGGACGTCACCTGTCTGGATAGGCCAAGAGTAGGTATCCCCCACAATTCTCATTTGCACTTTCACGGTTCAGATTGTCGTGAATAAAGGGTCCGGTGGAATCCTAAAACCCGGCCGGGAGTGTTGCATAGGCGAGAGGATAAGCCTTGAGACAGGGCCCGGCGATTCTGCTTGACGGGAAGACGGGGGATTTGGTATAAAAAGATCGAACGAAACGCCCGAAACGGCGTGTTTCAGACGATGAGGATGGAGTTCAATCGCTGCAATTCGCGGGCTACTGCTCGGACACAAGATATGTTGTCATATTGTCAAGGGAGAGTTCTTTTCAGATGCAAATAGAGAAGCCTCTCATCAAGACAAGAAATGTCAAAGCGCATTTTCAACTGATCTCTTTTTCAGGAGGATGATCATGTTTGGCAAATGGATTAAGCTGGTTCTGCTTGGTCTGACGTTGATCCTCATCCCGGCGAGCATAGCCCCGGCCTTCGATCAAGGAGATCCCGACCTCATCGGCTATTGGCCGCTTAATGAGGGATCGGGGACGGTAGCTGCCGATTTGTCTCCAAATGGTTATGACGGAACACTCAATGGTGGCGTGACCTGGACTGATGGCGTATCCGGCTGTATCGGCCAAAACCATAGACGTGACCGTGGGCAGGGAAATGGCTGATGGATAGAGTCGGCACAATCGTCAATTGCTTCTGGGAGTCCACTCGAAGACAAGTAGCGATACACCCTGACGCGGCATATCAAGCCGCAAAATGGCTTGATTGTTCGTCACGCGATATGAGTGCTTTCGGGCTATTTCTGCCAGATGCCCGGCTTCTTCCAGTTGCCTGTACTGTTGTGGCGTCGGTTTCTGAGGAGAGCCCATTTTCTTCCATGACGTGTACGCGTTGCTGTGTTGTTGGTCAATACCGTAATGCCGAACCTCTATCATGCCGGATGCGATAGGCAAACCGCTCAGCGTAAGCCGAACGTCCGCTTGGGGACCAGGAACATCTTCGTCATGGTAATGCCACAACATCACGCACACTTTGTTCCTATCCAAGGTGGCGATCGCCGAAACATCCGGCCTTTCGTGTACTCCTTCCTTGAGTATCGTATCGAGCGGAATTGCGAAGTTGCTATGAACCAGCAGACGTCGCCCGCTCATCTTGCTGTACATGCGAAAGACATTCAGTACGGGTTTGTCAATGCCGTTAGTGGCCAATGAACGGAATCCTGCAAAATAAGGTTGGTCTTCAAACTCAAACGCCCAGGTGAGCGCTCCTTCCAGGTTGACTTCGTGTCTGTCCGCGAGATCCATTATCCTGGCAAAGCTTGCAGCAGTGTAACTTGAATACATTGTTCCGTTGCGATAGCCCAGATTCTCTCCCTGGCACGCCGCGCAACCCTCGGGATCGCACTCGCCAATCACAACGGGGATTCCTTTCAGCTCCGGATAGGACGCGATGATCCGAAATCCTCTGTCGATATCTCGAAGCTGACGGCTGAGACCCATTCGCACGTGCCCCTCCACATATTCGGGCCGGCCTTTGGCATGAAATGAAACGAAGTCCAACGGTGTCCCCTTTTCACCGGTTGCGAAATTCGTCCCTCGCACACAGTGCTCTATGAAGTCGCGCATGAACCGACCGCCCGGGCCTGCCGTATCCGGCCCGCCCACACGGGCGTTCGGAAGCGCACGCCGGACAGCGTCAATCGCGTAATCATGAAGCTTGAAGAACTCTTCGCGAGTTCCCTGCCAGTAGGCGATGTTCGCTTCATTCCACGTTTGCCAATACCAGGACTCGACTTCCGACGCACCGTATCTGTCCACGCAATGCTGGACCCACTGATACACCAATTCTGCCCACTTGTCATAATCGCGAGGAGGGTACGCCCAGCCAGTGTATATTTGCTCGTATTTCAACTCCGGATTCCACTTGTGCTGATAAGGTTCGGGCTTGATAGAAAGCGCCTTTGGCATAAAGCCAATCTCTGCGTAGGGTCTTACGCCGTGCAACAAATAGGTGTCAAAGATTCGATCCAGAATCGTCCAGTCATAAATCGGCGTGCCGTTTGCATCTTCCCGATACACACCCGTTGAACCCCATTTGAGTGCCGGTGTGCCGTCGCCGGATGTCAGCAAATTGTGCGTGCGGAAATATATCTCTCGCGGAGCTAGCTTTCCTAATTCACCAATGAGTTTCTTGCCGTGTTCCATGTAGGCATAATTCGACTCATCCGCGCCGAAAAAGCGCCAGATTCGCGGAAACTTACCTACGGGCTTGGAGACGTTGACATCAATAGCAACAGAGAAAGTTGAAGATGGCGGACGACGGGTGACGCCTCCCTCACCTGGAGGTGGCGTCCGAGAGTCCCCTTCGTGGGGTGAACAGGATACCAAAGAAAAAATGATACACAAACAGTTGAAAACCGTGAGGCTGACAGAAGTGCTGTCCAACGGTTTACCTCCTTTCGTATTGGTCATCCGACGTATCATCGAATCCATAGTAGTGGCGATGCTTCTGCCAAGTCAAACGATTCCTCGCATTTCTGCGGGTTCTGCTTCGGATAGGGCGTGAGGGCCTTTAATTGTGTCCTTGGCAGGGCAGAATATGTTATCATACTGAGCATGAGACTATTCAATAAGATGATCGTGTATCGATCTGAACTTTGTGTGCATGAGAGACAGGAGTAAAACCATGCGTTCACCCGTTGATCGGCTTGCCCGTTGCTCGCGCGGATTGCCAAAATCAAAGATGCTCTTGACGGTTTTGTGTCTGTCATTGGTCGCCTTTGCGCAGGGGAGCGCGGATCTTGTCGATGGAAGTCCAGCGACGAAGATACAATTGCGCTTGGTGATCATCGGTGATTCCACCGTTTGTAACTATCCTCCGGAACGTGCGTGCCGCGGATGGGGGCAATATATCCAGGACTATTTTGAGGATGCCGTCCGAGTGATCAACCTCGCCGAGGGCGGCAAGAGCACTAAGACATTTATCAAAGAGGGCCTCTGGGACAAGACGTTGGACGTCAGGCCCGACGTTTTGCTGATTCAATTCGGTCACAACGATTCCCATGGTTCAGGCCGGCCGGAATCAACAGATGCCGGCACTGACTTCCAGGATTATTTGAGGCGTTACATTGACGAAGCCCGCGCGATCGGTGCGATGCCGATTCTCGTGACGCCGGTACAACGGCGGACGTATCATCCCGACGGCACGTTAGACAATAGCCTGCTTGTCTATGCGAATGCGATGAAGTTGGTCGCGGCCCAGAAGAATGTGGGCGTCATCGACCTGAACGCTTCAAGTGGAAAGCTTTACGAACAGTTGGGTGCCGCCGCCAACGATATCGTGGCGAGCGAGCCAAATGACCACACGCACTTCAACGAACAAGGTGCACGCATGATGGCGCATCTTGTCATGCAGGGCCTGATGCACCTCGAGCCATGTCTAATGAAAGAGCTGTCGCCGGAAGGCCCGATGGCGCGGGGCAAGATAGCGACCAAGCCGCTGTTTCGCGATCCCGTGCACGATGGGGCCGCCGATCCTGTCCTGTGCTGGAATCCCGCCGAAACCAAATGGTTCATGTTCTACACCAATCGCCGAGCGAACGTTCCAGATGCGCCCGGCGTGGCGTGGGTTCACGGAACGCGCATCGGTATCGCAGAATCATCGGACGGAGGTGCGAATTGGACATACCGGAGCACCGCAAAAATCAACTACCGTTGGGGCGAGTGTAGCTATTGGGCGCCGGAGGTAATCGAGCACGATGGTACTTACCATATGTACCTAACCTTTGTGCCCGGAATCTTTGCCGACTGGTCTCATCCGCGCGACATAATCCATCTTACGAGTCGCGACCTCTTGAACTGGAAATACGAATGCACGTTGAAACTCTCCTCTAACCGAGTGATCGACGCCTGCGTTATCCGGCTGGCGGACGGCACGTGGCGCATGTGGTACAACAATGAGGTCGATCACAAGTCGATCTACTACGCGGACAGTCCGGACCTGTATACATGGGAGGACCGAGGCAAGGCCATAGGCGACCAACCCGGCGAGGGACCGAAGGTGTTTCGCTGGAAGGGCCGATACTGGATGATCGTCGACGTCTGGCGGGGTCTCGGTGTCTATAGCTCGAATGACTGCCTGACGTGGACGCGTCAGACGGGCAATCTGCTTGAAGAGCCCGGAAACGGCCCCGACGACAAGGTCAAAGGTGGACATCCTGACGCAGTGGTCAGTGGCGACCGCGCTTTCCT
>JARRQQ010000131.1:0-12239 GCA_037381725.1 Sedimentisphaerales bacterium | reverse complement strand
ACGCGGCCAACAAACCGATGGGCGGGACCATTAACGCCAGGGTTGTGCCTTGAGCCAAGTGCTGTGAGAAACCAAATAACAGAACAAGTGCGTGGACAATCAGAACGCCGCCGCCGATACCCAACAGGCCGCTCAGTATACCGGCGGCAAGACCAATGATGACAGAAAACAAGATAGTCATGATACCTCATCCATGTTGAAATAACTTACGAATTGTCACGAGCGCCGCCAAAGAGCTGGGCGAATTTCTCTTGGATATTGGGCTGTGCGCACAACGTCTGGCCGATGAGGACCGCTCGAACACCGACGCCGATGAGCTTCTCCACGTCGGCCCGCGTTTTGATGCCGCTTTCAGCCACTAGTTCACTGTTATCGTCGAGCAGCCCTGCCAGCCGGCTTGTCGTGTTCAGATCGACCTCCATCGTCGTCAGGTTGCGATTGTTGATGCCTAGGACGCTGTATCCCTTCTTTGGGAATCCGATCAGGCTGCGGACCGCCAGCAGCGTATCGGCCCGGTGGACCTCGAGCAGGACGGTCAGGGTCAGCTCAGCCGCGGCGATCAGCAGGTCCATCAGTTCGCCCGCTTTGAGAACGTCGGCAATCAGCAGAATCGCGTCAGCGCCCGCGGCGCGGGATTCGTAAACCTGCCAGATATCGACGATGAAGTCCTTCCGCAGGATCGGTAGATCGACCACCTTGTGCACCTGGTCGATATACTCCAGCCGACCCTGAAAATACTTCTCGTCGGTCAGAACGCTGAGCGCATCGGCCCGGCATCTTTGATACGTCTGAGCAATGGCCACGGGATCGAAATCCTCGCGAATGATCCCGGCCGAGGGTGAGGCCTTCTTGATCTCAGCGATCACGTTAATGCCTCGGCTGTTGCGCTTGGTGACGGCCTTGTAGAAATTCCGGCAACGGGGCAAGTCGCGGATTTGCTCCTTGAGCTGATCGAGGCTTCGTCCCAATTGTCGCTCACGTACCTCGACTCGCTTATCGGCTATGATCTGGTCCAGTATGTTCGCCAACGCGATTTACCCCGCAACCTGCACGTAGCCCATACGAAGGTCACTCAGCGTGTTCGCCAGCACAGTTTGTTCCTCCGGAGTCAAATTGTCCTTAGTCTTCTCTTCGAGGGTCTGGAGCATGTCGATATGGTACTTCGCCAGCTCCAGGTCGGGCTTCTTCTCCTCCTGCCCCTTGATTTGCAGCGCGCCGAGAGCAAACAGCGCCTGCGTCGTGAGCATGCTGACCAGTGCCGCAAAGTTGCCCTCAGGCAGAGGCCCGCGAGGCCTCTCCCCGCTCTCTTCTTTCTTCTGTTCCTCCTCTTCCTGGGCTGCTAATATCTCCTTCTCTTTCTGCGCTTCGTGCTTCCAGTCCTCATCGATGATGATCTTCTTCTCTTGTTTCTTCTCTTTTTCAGCCATGATCGCACACTCCTTCAGGAATAGTGAATTAGGAAATTGGTGAATTAGCTGATTAGCTGACAGCGGCGCCACCACCCCTAATCAGTAATTCACTCACCCATCTTATCTTCGATATTTCTTCATGCTCCTGTCCACGTCGCGTTTCTGGTCGCGCTCGGTAATGGATTTTCTCTTGTCGTATTGTCGTTTGCCTCGAGCCAGGGCCAACTCTATTTTGGCCAGTCCTCTATTGTTGAAATAGATCCGCACAGGCACGAGGGTGAAGCCTCGCTGTTCGAGCTTGGTCCTCAGCCTGCGGATTTCTATCCTGTGCAAGAGCAATCGCCTCTTACGGGTCGGTTCGTGCTGACGGTGGCCAGCCTGCTCGTACTGGGCAATGCTGGCGCCCACGAGCCAGCATTGCTCGTTCTCGATCCTGGCATACGAGCCGCTCAGGTCCGCGGCGGCGGCGCGCAGCGATTTGACCTCCGTGCCGAGAAGCTCGATGCCGGCCTCGATCTTCTCAACAAGCTCGAAGTTCCGGTACGCCTTCTTATTGACCGCAACCGGGCCTTGCTGGTCTTTGGCTTTGCCTTTTCGCGATTTTGCCGCCATGAGCACTATCATAGCGGTCGCGGGGCTGCCTTGCAACAATCGGACGCCTGGGAATTCGAATGTGCAACCTCGATTTAGCGACAAGCGGCGGGCGGCAGTCTGAAGCTTCGATCCTGTTGTACCGGGTCCGGGTTTGGGGATAGGGCCCGAAACGGAGCAAAGTCCTATCCCGATGGGTATTGGGATCGTTACCAACGGTGTGTGCAGCTATGAGGCACGGGCGAGACGCTCTCGTTACGATAATAGAAGAGCGGCCTCATGCAACTCTGGCATAAGGCCGCTCTTTCAAACGACCGAAGCAAGGACAAGCTTTACGCGGTTGGCATAGACCTCCGCGGAGCGGCGCCCTGGAAGACCGGACAAAACGAGCGCCCGCCGCGGTAGTCGTCACGCAAGATTACCAATCACGCACGATGACCTTGTCTTTTCCGACCATGTACTGGTCTGAATCTTTGACCTTCAGGTTGTAGACCTTGCCGGTGTAGGGCGTGGAGCGGAGCGTGACGCTCTTGACGGTCACGGTGCCGTCCTGGGTCTTCAGCTTGAGGCCGCTGGTCAGATTCTGAGCCGCAATCCACTGGCCGTCTTCGAGCATGAACTTGTGAGCGTCGACAACGGTGACACTGTCGCCGGTGTTGAACACGACGTCACGGCACTCGAAGGTACCTTCGTGCACCTGGACCTGCTCGATCGTGGCGCTGGTGGTCACGTCAGAAATCTGGGTGGACTGGCCGTCCATCCAAACGGGAGTCTCGGCGATGAAGCACGTTCTACCCTTCGGGGCACCGCCGCCGCCGCCACCCGTGCCGGGCTCGGCGTCGTGGACCAGCAGAGAGTCGGTCCTGTCCTGGGGCTCGCTGGCGAACGCAACGGGCATCGCACCGATTCTGACGTCTCCACCGTCCCAGTAGGTCCAGATGTTATCATCATTGACGCCGCAGAACGGTTTCTTCTCGAAGCTCACGTGGTTGTCGTTGAACAGAACGTTCTGGCCGTCTTCCTGGTGCTGAGTGGCGTTACCAGCCTTGACCGCCTCGGTGCCGCCGTCAGGAGCAAAAGCGCCGGGGAAGGCCTTGGCTTCCGCCGCCGGGGAAGCGATGTACGGATTCCTATCGGCCGCAACCGCCAGGCCCGGCTCGCTCGAGGTCGTCAGAGCGTACAGGCCGAAAGGCATATGATACGAATAGCTGCAATGTGTTCTCGGGTCCGCACCGAAGTCCCAGAGGTCGATCAGTTCGCGGTCGCCGGCGCCCTCGTCGGCGGGCTTGAATTCCGTGGTTCCGGAATCGCCCTTGCAGATAAACGACTTAGGCGTGACCTCGGCATATTTGACCAGCAGGTAGAAGCAGGACGAGATGCTTCCCGTTCCGCCGCTGCCGTCGGCCGCCAGGCCGTAGGCGTTGAACCGGTTCAGGGCCGTCCAGTCCTGCACCCGGCCGGTCCACGTGCTGTTTCTACCACCTGCACGCGGCAATTCATCGTCGTAGTCATTGCTGTAGATCAGCATGGCCTTGCCGATGCCGGACAGGTTCGTTCCACAGACCATCCGGAAGGCGATCTGCCGGACCCTGGCCAGAGCGGGCATCAGAATGCCCATCAATAGAGCGATGATCGCGATCACGACCAACAACTCGACCAGTGTAAAACCTTTCTTCTTCATCTTTAGTCTCCTTTTCACTTTTGAGATTCGCGTATCCGCCCGTCTCCAGCTACGCTTCGGTTTAACATTTCAATGGATAAATGCCTACTGTCACACACACATGCGACACTAAACACCGTTCCTTCCTCCTGCGAATCTCCTCAACATGTCCACATACCTTGCCCGAGACGGTCGGACCAAATCCAGAAACCGGTCTTTCCAGTGAAATTCCTGCCATTCGTTCTGTTGATGTCTCACCCTTACCAGATCAAAGAGCGTACAAACAAACTTCTAGCACGACCTTTTCTCCCGCAGGCAGGTTCTTGATATGAAATCGGGAACAGACTATGATGACAAATTGCTTTATGATAACAGGACTTTTCAAACCTGCCCGTTCATCCTAAACAGATGATAGCACAGCATCGCTTCCGTGTCAAATTCATTTCGCCAAATTCTCCCCGGCCCTTGAAAATTTTTTTCGATTCACTTAAAATCGCGGTTTTCGATTTGGATTTGAGGATATGAGTACCCTGAAAAACTGTGAAGACGTCAAAAAAGAGTTGGAAAAACACAACCAGAGCCACCTTTTGGCCTTCTGGAACGAGTTGGACCAGGCCCGGCAACAGGCTCTTCTAGCACAGATAGACGGGCTGGATTTCGCCAATATCGACCGGTGGGTCCGGGAATTCATTGAGAATCCGCAAGCCCCTGCCATTCGGACCGATTTTTCTCCCCCGGAGTCCTACGGCCCCCGTCCGAAGGGCACCGATCAGCAAGATAAATACTCCCAGGCCATCGAATTGGGTGTCAAGCTGATAGCGGCCGGCAGGGTCGCCGCCTTTGTGGTGGCGGGCGGCCAGGGCACGAGATTGGGCTTTGACGGCCCGAAAGGGGACTTTCCCATCGGTCCGGTGAGTAAGCGGACGTTGTTCCAGATCTTCGCCGACACCATCGCGGCGGTTGGACGCAAGTATCACGTCGCCTGTCCCTGGTACGTGATGACCAGCCCGCTCAACCATGACCGGACGCTGGAGGTGTTTCGCTCGAACGACTACTACGGCCTGGACCCCAAGAACGTCTTCATTTTCGAGCAGGGCACGTTACCGAACTTCGGTTTCGACGGCAAGATTCTCCTGGCCGACAAGGACCAAATCGCCTGCTCGCCCGACGGCCATGGGGGCAGCCTCAAGGCGCTCCGCCAAAGCGGCGCCCTTGAGGACATGAGGAGCCGGGGCGTCGAGCTGCTCAGCTACTTCCAGGTCGATAACCCCTTGATCAATATCTTCGACCCCCTTTTCGTCGGCTTGCACAGCCTCGACCGGGCCGAGATGTCCTCGAAGGCGCTGGAAAAAAGTGGTCCGAAGGAAAAGGTCGGCAACTTCTGCCTGATCGACGGCAAGGTCACGATTATCGAGTACAGCGACCTGGCCGACGAGCAGGCTGAGAAGCGGAAGCCCGACGGCTCGCTGGTCTTCCACCTTGGCAGTATTGCTATCCACATGATCAACCGCACCTTTGTCGAAAGACTGACCGCCGGAGATCTCGGCCTGCCTTTGCACAGGGCCGTCAAGAGTATCCCCCACCTCGACGAACGCGGCGAGATGGTCGAATCCAAAGGGGTGAAGCTGGAGAGCTTCATCTTCGACGCGGTGCCGCTGGCCTCGAAGTCCATCATCCTGGAAACGCTCCGCGAAGAGGAATTCGCGCCCACGAAGAACACCACGGGCGTGGACAGCGCCGAAACGAGCAAGCAGATGATCGTGGCCCGCGCCGCGGAGTGGCTTGAATCAACAGGCGTTGCAGTCCCCCGAAAGCCGGACGGCTCCCCCGACTGCCTGCTGGAAATCGCATCCAGCTTCGCCCTGGACAGAGAAGAGGTCAAAGAAAAGGTGGATCAAATCCCCGCGATCAAGCGGGGCGCCAAAATCTACCTCGCCTGAGCCTGTCATCCACTTTTCAACAATTCCATTGAGTCGCAGCCTCCGTGGTGAAGGCGTCCCGCCCGCGATGGACAGCGGCCCCAAGGCCGGGCATGTGGGCTTGATCCTACTATTGTGTCAAAGCTCAAATAAAAGGACTGTCATTGCGAGGAGCAACGCGACGAAGCAATCTCAGTTACTCACGCGAGCGAACGTTTGAGATTGCTTCGTCACTTCGTTTCTCGCAATGACATTCTCACAGTTCTTCCCGTGCCAGGGTCCTACTGGGCGGAGAATTTGTACACCGTCGTCGAGGTGAACTTCTGCCCGGGTTGCAGAACCACCGAGGGGAAATTGGGTTTGTTCGGCGAATCCGGGAAGTGCTGCGTCTCCAGGCAGAACGCGTAGTGCTTCTTGTACGCCTTGCCGTCCTTGCCGACAAGGGAGCCGTCTAAGAAGTTGCCCGTGTAGAATTGCACTCCCGGCTCGGTGGTGTCGATCTCCATGATCCGCCCGGTGGTCGGGTCCAGGACCCTCGCGCACAAGGCGAGCGTTCCGCCGCCCCCATTCAGCACGTAATTCTGGTCATAGCCGATGCCCACCTGAGCGATCCGCGCGCCGATGGACGTGGGCGAGGTGAAATCGAAGGGCGTGCCTTCGACGCTTCGGATTTCGCCGGTCGGTATCAGGGTGTCGTCGAACACGGTATACTTGTCGGCGTTGAGCATCAGGATGTGATCGAGCACGTCCCCGTTACCTTGGCCGGCCAGATTGAAATAGCTGTGGTTCGTCAGGTTCACCACCGTGGCCTTGTCGGTCTCGGCTTCGTAGTCGATCCTCAGCTCGTCGTTGCTGGTGAGCGTATAAGTAACGCTGCACGCCAGGTTGCCCGGATAACCTTCCTCGCCGTCCTCGCTGACGTAGGTCAGCCTCACGAGCGCCTGATCGTCCTCGGCTTTGATATCATCGAGTCGCCAGACGACTTTGTCGAATCCCTTCGTCCCGCCGTGGAGGTGGTTGGGCCCGTTGTTCGCCACGAGCTTGTACTCGACGCCGTTGAGCGTGAATTTCGCCCCGCCGATGCGATTCGCGTACCGCCCGACAGTCGCGCCAAAAAAAGCGTTCCGCTTGACATAGTCGGCTAAATTGTCGTAGCCAAGCGTAATATCGGCAAAGTTGCCGTCGCGGTCCGGCACCTCCAGCGAGACAAGAATCGCACCATAGTTGGTAGTCTTGGCCGTCAGACCGTGGGTATTGCCAAGGGTGTACAAATCGACCTGCTTTCCGTCGGGCGTCTGCCCGAAAGATGCCTTTCCAGCGCTCATTTGCCTGGCCTCCTTTTGCGTTGTGGGTTGTTCCTCGACTGCGGCGGGAGCCTGGGCTTGCGGTGGCGGCTGCTCCGGCGTCGCCTCCTTCTTCTTGCAGCCGGACACGTAGACCAATGCGATCCCCAGGACCAGATTGATCCAGATCATCATTGCTCGGGACCTGATCTTCATTTTCTTACTCCTTTAAGGAAGATGTTCAAGAATTCTGCGAACCGAATATTACCGCCGTCGGTCCGAAATGTCAAAAGATTTATCCTCAATCCTTTGCGAAAGCGCGGTAGCGCTTCCATGCTTGTGGAAAAGCCATCCCCAAGCTGCGGCTTTCCCGATGGGACGCCCTTCGGCGGAGGCTGCCACCCGTCGTCCTTCGTCCAGCGGATCGGCAATACTCTCTGGCAAAATGCGACTACAGTGTATAACCTTATGGCAGGTCGGCTTGGGGCATCGGGCTCAAGCAACCGAATAAGGGCGAAGGAGATGTTGTCATGGCCGAAGAACGATGTTGGGGTGAGTGCGGCGGCGCGCGGCCTGCCGAAACGCCACAGGGGCTTTGCCGGGAATGTCTGGCGAAACTCAGCGGCCAAAGCGGCGTCAAGACCGGCCAGGACAATATCCCCACGAGTGCCACCCCTCCGGCGGACTTCGTCTCACCCGAGCCGGCGGAATTGGCCGGGCAGTTTCCACAACTTGAAATTCTCGAGCTGATAGGCCAGGGAGGCATGGGGGTCGTCTACAAGGCCCGCCAAAAACAACTGGACCGCCTGGTCGCCCTGAAGTTTCTGCCCCCTCATCCCGGCCAGACACCGGCCTTCTCCGACCGTTTTACCCGCGAAGCTCGCTCTCTGGCCCGTCTGAATCATCCGCGTATCGTCTCGGTGTACGACTTCGGCCGCACGGCGGCGGGCTTGCATTACTTCATCATGGAGTTCGTCGATGGGACGGACTTGCGACACGTGATTCGGACCGGAGAGCTCTCCACCGTCGAGACAATGGCCATCATCCCCCAGATCTGCGAGGCCCTCCAGTACGCGCACGACGAAGGGGTCGTCCATCGTGACATCAAACCTGAGAACATCCTGCTGACCAGCAAAGGCCAGGTCAAGATCGCGGACTTCGGGTTGGCCAAGCTGCTGGGCCGGCCGCGCAGTGAGTACGCCCTGACCCACTCCGGACAGAGGATGGGCACGCCGCATTACATGGCGCCCGAGCAGATCGAGCACCCGGAAACAGTGGATCACCGGGCCGATATCTATTCGTTAGGCGTGGTGTTCTACGAGATGCTGACGGGCGAACTGCCGCTTGGCCGCTTCTCGACGCCCTCCCAGAAGGCACACGTGGACGCCAGGCTCGATGGGGTCGTGCTTCGCACGCTGGAGAAGGAACCTGAGCGACGCTACCAGCGCGTTAGCGACGTGAAAACGGAGATTGAGACTATCTCGTCAGGCGGCCACGTCGCGGCCGCGACCGATGCCATCGCCGACCATGAATTCGAGGCCGTTCAGAGGCAACTCAGGGGGCCCGCTTCGGGCCTGAAGGTGGCCGGAATAATCAACTGCATCACGTTTGTTTTAACGTTAGTCGGCTGGATGGTTCTTGCGATTACTCACGGAGCGACCTCTCTGGGCACGGTGGTAACAGGCAGCATCGGATTGATGATGGCCGCGATGGGTTTGTTGACCGTCGTGGCGGCCCAGAGAATGGTGCAGCTTCAATCCTACGGCTTGGCCATCGCCGCCAGTGTCTTGCAGTTCGTCGCCCTGCCGGGATCCCTGCTCGGGCTATGGATGGGAATCTGGGCGCTCGTCGTGTTCATCAGAGCGACCGAGCAAGACCTACCTGTTGCGGATAGCGCCGTCTGGAAGGCGGCGGTGAACATCGGCGCTCTGACGGCCAGCTTCGTTTTCATGCTGACCCTCGTGGTCTCGCTTGGACGTCGCCAGTTACCCTGGTTTGTGTTTCTGTTCGGGCCGTCCGTGGCGATCCTGGACCTGTTCGCCCTCGGACAATGGCGAAGGCAAGCGGCGCCCGGTTACAAATCCCCGTGGGAGTGTGCCAAAATCGAATTCGAGCGGATCGTAGGCAAGAGGGTCGCTGCCTCAACTCCAGTGCGCAGCCCGGCCATAAAATCCTTCGCACTCGGAATATTGTGCATTCTCCTCCTATCCTCTCACCTGACGTTCGCCGTCAAGTTCGCCACGGTTTTCCTATCCGGCTTCTTCGCTATCTTCCTCGGATTGCGAGTGCTCAAGAGCACGCACCCCTACCGCGTCCACCTCCTGGACGCCAGCCTCGCCGCCGCGGGAATTCTCACCGCTACCCTCTCGATCCTCGCCCTATTCACGGGCTGAGGAGTCGAGAAATTGTCTATTGATTATTGACCATCGCGGCAAGCTTAGTGACCGTATTCCAGTTTCTGGCGGTTGCAGGAACCCCAAGGGCCTGCTCGACCTTGGCAGCTAATTTGGAACGGCCAAACCCATCAGGCGCATAGAGATAGAATACTTTGCCGTGGAGTTTGAATTCTTCCGAGTCCGCTTTAATGGCCGTGAGCTTTTCCAAGTCAGGCTTGTCGGGCGCAGAATCCAGGAAGAACAAATGCAATGCTTTTCCATTAGCCGTGCTGAAAGGATTATTCTCAATAGCACTTTGCAGTTCCGATACTCCGAGCAGCAACACCTTCGGCTCGAATCCGCGACTTTCCAATATCCTGGAGCTAATCTCCCCCGCTATCCGTCCCGGCTGTCCCTTCTTGCTCTGGAACACGACGTTTCCACTCTGAATGTAGGTCTTGACCTTCTCACACCCGATACCTTCGAGAGTCTTCACCAGGTCTTTCATCGGCAAGATATTCTTCCCGGTGATATTGATCCCTCTGAAAAGAGCGACATACGTATCCATCACGTCGATCCTGTAATCCTGTCAAAAACACAAGCTCGCACGGTCGGCAGCCTACACCTTAGACACAAGCTTGCCCATGCCATTCATTTTCTACTGACAGGATAAGAGATGCGCCGTTGAAGATCAATGAGTTGCCAATGGTGCGACTTGCCACACCCTGCCTGCCTGTCACGTCCTCAGTGATACCCAAATCCCAAGCCTGATCCCTTCTCCTCCTTTCCTCCGGTCTGAAAGATATGAAATCAAATGGGATTGCGTAAAGTATAATGAATGGGCGCATCGTATTATTCATTGAGTCGTGTTGGTCCAACGTGAAATCCGAGAGTTTTGATGTTAGAAGATAAGATACTTGCACGGCGATTCAAGAAAGGTAGCCGGGCGGCGCTGCGTCGAATCTACGAGAAGCATTACAATTATCTGCTGACGGTTGCGACGGCATTGCTGCATGACGTCAACGCGGCGGAAGACGTCGTGCACGACAGTTTTGTGAAGCTGTCAGAGTCGGCGCATCTTGTGAATCCGCGGCGCAGCTTGAAGTGGTATTTGGTGGTCTGTGTTTCGAACCGGGCACGAGATGAACTCCGGGGACGCCGACACAAGGCCGTCGGTTTGGACGAATCGTTGTCTCTGCCGAGCGTGGCCTGCGGGCCGGCGTCGGCCGCCATTTGCAATGAAGAAATGCAGATCATGTCGGACGCCCTGCAGCAGTTGCCTTATGAGCAGCGGGAAGTCGTGGTCTTACACACGCGCGGACGGATGACCTTTAAGGCGATCGCCGAATTGCGGCAGGTGTCCATCAAGACCGTCCAGAGCCGGTACCGCTATGGATTGGATAAACTGAAAACCCTATTAAACGGGCAGTTAAAACCATGAAAGCTGAAAGACGTATCGAGAAATTTCTCAGGCGAATCAACGTCGTTCCCGATGCCGAAAGGAAACGATCGAGTTTGGAAGCGCTCCTTGAGGCCCGGGACAAAACCAAAAAACCAGCGTCGGCTGACGCACCCCCGACCATCAGGAGATATATTATGAACAGACAAATATGGAAAATAGCCGCGGCTCTTATCGTAGCCGCGACGGCGATTGGTGTGATTGGGATACTCCAAAACGGCGATCAAGCCGCTTATGCCTTCGAACACACCGTGGCTGCCATGCGGGGAAAATGCTCCTTTCACATCCAAACCTATTCGCTATCACCTGCGAGACGTCATGATGAATTTTGGGCCGAGTTTGATGAACATGGCAAAGTGCTTCGTCTTCGCCAGTTGGACCAGTGGGCGCGAGGGAACAGTCCGGTTGAAGTGATATGGGAGAATCAGGTTAAATACCAATATGAACCTGGTGAGGAAGGGAAATCGGGAGTTCTCCTAATAAGCAACAAGAAGCACCATGTCGATGAAGACGACCTCGAAGAATTCGATCCCGAGAAGTTAATGGAACGAATCCATGACCAAATCGAGGACGGCGAAGCGTCCATTAGAGTCAGCGATTTACTTACACAGGGGCATATTACCATTGAGGTTATGGAAGAAAACGAGCGTCAGTGGCGAAGAGTGTTGCTTGTGGACCCAAAAACCGATCTCGTTTTCAGAATGGATACGTACGAACCGTATGAACCTGAGGACCCGAATGATGAGGATTATGATGATGAATCCTATGTCGAAGGAAACTACAAGTATCTCTTCGGCACTGAAGTGCTGGAATATAACAAGCCTTTAGATCCGAAGATATTCCAGCCGAACTTTCCAGCCGATACGATTATCATCGATCAGACCGCGGGAGCCGTGGGGATGGCTCAGGGTGATCTGAGTAATGAAGAGATTGCTTCTCAACTTATGCGCCAGGCATTGGAGGCCTGGGCTGCGGATGATTATGACACCGCGGGTCTGCTCTTCGGCGGAGCGCCAAAGGAATTCTTCATGCAACGTGCATCCGAGAAACCCATGGGTGACATTGTTGTCGAGAAACCGGAATGGTGTCCCCTCGAACCGAACAGGCTAAGGTATAGGATCATTTGCCACTACGTTGTCGAACAGGAAGGCCAGCTAATAACGACTAAAGAATATTATTGTGTGACAACGGTC
This sequence comes from Sedimentisphaerales bacterium, assembly GCA_037381725.1. Taxonomy (GTDB): domain Bacteria; phylum Planctomycetota; class Phycisphaerae; order Sedimentisphaerales; family Anaerobacaceae; genus JAFGTG01. Next base: position 350 of record JARRQQ010000131.1, on the reverse strand, counting down.
TCAGGACAACCCGGCCGATGGTTTGTAACTCCTATAAAGATATAACGTGCTCACGTACGGTGAACGGCGAATGAAAGGTGTCCGGGCAATCTTGAAAAGTACCGGACACCTTCAATTCGCCACTCTACCCGCCTATCATGTTCCCGGTCACACCTAAATCCAAAGCCCGACCCCCTTTAACGCTTTCAATGAGTCTGTTACTTCCATGGCGCAACGTGCCTTACATAGATAGAAAGAAAAGCAAAAGAGTTTTTGGCGCCTTTGTGAATGAAAGGAGACTATCATGTTGGGCAAAAGAATCACTCTCATCATTGCCGTTGGAACAAGCCTGTCTCTGCTTGCAGGTAACG